>JAFTEG010000164.1 GCA_017453765.1 Selenomonadaceae bacterium | reverse complement strand
TTATAGTGGAATACTTGCCGATACTCGTATTTTCAATGGAATCGTTGCCGCCTTCGCCGTAAATAAGCGCGTGTTCGCAATAGTTTATAATTGTATCGTTGCCGTCACCTGCAAATACAGTGGGGTATTCCCCGCCGCCTGAGTAAATGGAGTCGGCGCCTTCTCCGCCCATAAATAAAGTGTGATCCGTCCAACTCTGAAGTGTATCATTACCTATGCCGCCATCAAGTGTAACGCATTCAAGTACAACTTTTCGCATACCGGAACTTCTTTCGGCAAACGATATTAATATATCATCACCCGCGTTACCATTCATAATCACGTATGAGCCATGATTAACAATATCGTCGTCGCCGTCACCGCCGTTCATCGTGACATTGTTTCCTTCTTGATTATTAATGTTATCGTTGCCGGCTTCAGCGTTAATCGTTACATTGGAGCCATAATTATAAATATCGTCTTTTTTAGAAGTTCCGCTAACCAACGTATTATCATCTTGATTAACTATCATAAATTTTCACTCCCATTCAAAATTCTGTTGCAATTTTACAATCATAAAAATTAATGTAAATATGCAATTAATTTAATATGAAACAGAGAGCGTGTCAAGCTTTTAAGATTAAACTTAAATAAAAAATCCCAACCTGTTTTAAGTCGGGATTTAATTTTTATGCACCGATATTTTTCAAGCCGCCGAGCCTTTTGTAAGGATCGGCAAATTTTTTTTCTCTTCGTAATCAATCGTGTCAGCGAAAATATATTGAAATGCTTCTTCCGCCGTATCAACGGGAAAAATTTTCAAGCCCAAGTGACATTTCGGAATGTCCTTTGCATTTTCTTTCGGTATGACAAGAGTTTTAATTCCCGCCTGCTTAGCACCGTAAGCTTTTTCAAAAACGCCGCCTACCGGTCGAACTTTACCCTGTAATGAAATTTCTCCGGTAACTGCAACGTCCTGCCGAATTTTTTTGCCGGTAACCGCGCTGACTAACGCTGACAAAATCGCCGTACCTGCACTTGGTCCGTCAATGTTGCCGCCGCCTATCACGTTAATATGTACGTCGTAGTCGTGAATGTCCTTGCCCGTGACTTGACGCAGTACCGACGCCGCATTGAACACGGAATCCTTTGCCATACTTCCCGCCGTTTCGTTAAAGCGAATCGTGCCTTTGCCCTTTTCGGCAGGAAAAACTATCGCCTCAATCTCAATGACGGAACCTATAAAGCCGCTGACACCGAGTCCGAAAATGTGACCAACCGTTGCATTGGCGGACGCTTTTTTTGTCACGAATTGAAACAGTCGGCTGACCTGCGCGACTTCATAAATATGTTTCTTCAAAATTTTAACTTTCGCCGAATTTTTTGAGACGTCATCTTCCAACGCAAGGCTGTACGCGTCGGCAAGAATGTTAATCGCCTTTCGCCCTTCAATGGTGTATTCGCTAATCGTTTCGGCAATGCCGTCGTCAAGCTCCACGTTTAATTTTTCGGCGGCGTTTTTAACAATCTCAACAATATGCGCGGGCGTCAACGGTTCAAAGTAAATTTCCGCGCAACGTGAACGTAAGGCAGGATTAATGGAATGAGAATCGCGCGTAGTTGCACCGATTAACACGAAGTCGGCAGGCGCACCGTTTTCAAAAAGCATTTTGACATACGCGGGAACTTTTTCATCGGTCGGGTCGTAGTAGGCAGACTCGAAATAGGCGCGTTTATCCTCCAGCACTTTGAGCAATTTATTCTGCAACATCATATCCATTTCACCAATTTCGTCAATGAACAAAATGCCGCCGTGCGCGTCCGTGACAAGACCGGGTTTAGGCTCCGGTACGCCGCTGTCAGCCAAAGATTTCTGCGCGCCTTGATAAATCGGATCGTGCACTGAGCCTAAAAGCGGGTTAGTCATATCGCGCGGATCCCAGCGTAAAGTGGTACCGTCCGTCTCGACAAAAGGCGCGTCCTCTGCAAAGGGGCTTGCGTCAAGTTCGCGTACCGCCTCAAGTACAAGCCGTGCCGCCGTAGTTTTGCCGACGCCCGGCGGACCGTACAAAATTAAATGTTGCGGATAAGGTGACGCCAACTTTGCACGAAGGGATTTTACCGCGCGTTCCTGCCCTACAATTTCGTCAAGCGTCTTGGGACGTAAAAGCTCCATGACAGATTGCGTGAGGTGAACTTTTTCCAGCTTTTCAAGTTGTTCACGCTTTTTGACATCGTGCGGCGATTCGGTTTCCGGTTTTTCTTCGCGCAGAATTTGCAGTTTAATATCTTTTAAATACTCTTGGTGATCCTTTTCAAGCTTTTCGGTAACTTTGCGGTCGATTTTATCTTCAATCTGCCGCCGCGTGATTATGTCCGCCATTAATTCGGACAGCACGACTATTTCAGCCTGCATTTCTTTTTTAGTGGAAGGTACGGCGTTTAAAGTGGGATTTTCTTCCAAAATTCTGCGCAACGCCAAAAGTCTTTCGCCGGGATTTTCTGAGCGCAGATATCTCAACGCGTCCATTTTTCCTGCCTGCAGTACAAGCCTGTCCGAGCCCATGACTTCTACTACAATGGCGTACAGCGCGTTAATTTCGCGGTCTAAATCGCTTTCAACGTGCGGCATTTCGGCGGGCTTTGGACTTCCGGTGAATATCTGTTTTATTGAGCCGATTAAATTTTTAAACAAAAACTTACTTCCTTTTTTAGGGAATAGGGATTAGGGGCTAGGGGCTAGGAGCTAGGATTTAGT
>JAFTEG010000163.1 GCA_017453765.1 Selenomonadaceae bacterium | reverse complement strand
TACGAACAAAAAATCAGTCGCGGCACTGCGGATGGCTCAAAGAAACGTGATATTGACGTTTTCAAAAAACATGATACCAATGACGAATTTGACGACGGCATTGTAAGGTACCGTGATTCGCGCTTAGTCTCTTTGTTGCCGTACGGCGGCATGGAAAATCTTTTGCAGTCCAAAAAAATAAATCACGGCAGACTTTTCAACGCGCTTGCTCAAAATCTTTTGCCGGTAGTTACCAAAAATTTAACGCCGCAATTTTTTGAAGGCAACATGGAAACGTTTTTAACTTGCCTGAATTTGAGTTCGTACCTTAAAGAAAAATTTCTTGATGAATACGCCGCGAAATTTTTTGAAGAAGCCGCACTCAATGCAATTTGCCGAGCTATGTACACCAATTTGAAAATTTCCGATGTCTTAATGTTGGTTGAAGAGATGCCGCGCATTTTGACGTTACCTTATTCAGCAGTCAGCCAATTAAATGAACTTTGCATAAGAATACTGTCGCAGGTTATGGTGAACTTCCGAATGCAAAATCGCTGGCAAGATTTTCATGAGGCTGAATATGCTTTGAAGATGTTGAAAAGTTTTGCCGCACAAAAACTAACCCCTAACCCCTAGTCCCTAGTCCCTCTTCACTCTTCACTAATCGAGGTGATACGAAAAATGTCGGTGGATAACGTTTGTATGTGGTCAAACGAAAAAGGCGCTTGGCAAAAGGTTACGGCTGAAGAAATTGTAAGAAAATATCCAAATATTGGTACGGTTTCGGCATACGGAAAATTATTTATGTGCGAACTTTGCGGCCAGTACGTGACTCTTGCACGCGGTCAAAAAAATAGAGCACACTTCCGACACCTTTCGGCTGAACAGGACAAAGATTGCAAAGACCGCAGTAAACAATTTGAACTACGTAATTCGCCGCATTCTGTCACAAATATTCGTCACGATCTGCCGTTACGAATTTTCGTAGGGACTGACGATTTTTATTTTGAAGTCGGATTGTTGCGGTTGCCGGAGGATATTTTTGAAAAAATTTCTGACAGCATAATAACCATTACGAACGGCGAAAGTGAAAAAAATTTTTCAGTGCAAGAGTATCTGCGCAAAGACTCTGTAACGTGGCTGAATGTCGGTAATATGGTTACAGAAAATTACACGGTAAAGGTGGAGCCTGCGTGCAGTGAATTAAATTTTTATTGGGGCGCGAAAATAGGCGGGGTCAATATGCAGGGGACTTTGTTTCACGCTGACAGCGGCAGGAAGTTGCAGCCGGATTCCGATGTAAAAATTGATGAGGTCTACTATCTTTTGACAACCCAAAATCTTGAGCTTATGAATGTGCCTGATGATGTTGCCATGTCTTTTAAAATTAAAAAATATATTAACGGTACTACGTGGCGCATTTACAAAATTTCGGCGACGGCTATAAGTGAAAAGGCGGCAAAATTTTTTCTCGGTTATCACTACCGCTTGACGGCAAGAACTGTTTCAATGCAGCCGATTTATCCCGTTTTTACCAATGAACCCAATGTCACTCGGCATGATTCTTCGAGTGTCTTTTTTTATTTTACCGGAGATTTTCAACCTGATGTTTTTCCTTTGACAAAAAGTGACAGGCTTTTTGAACATGAAAATGCCAAATTAATCAAGGTAAATGTAAAGTCAAGTCACCAAATTGTTGCGGCAAGACGCAGGCAAACTTTAGAGTATATGTATCTTTGGAGGGGCTTACCTGCAGACGAAGTAAAATTACCTGCCGTCACGGTGACGGATATTTTAGGCAATGACATTGCAACCGGAATTTCATACAGACTGCCGAAAAATTTTATCATGCAAATTTATACCGAGTTCGACGGCTTTGTATTGGTCAGTGAAAACGGCGTGACGGTCAACAAAATTTCTTTAAAGGAGGGTTTTGAAATTGATATCAGCACGTTGCATTTCGGAATGTCCGTAAAAATTTTTCAAGGCTTGGATTGCGTATTTGAAATAGTTTTTGAACGACAGGAAGAGAATGTCTCGCAAGATGATGAAAAATTATATGCGCTGTTGGAGCGCGGCACGGGACGTCCGATAAAAATCCCGCACGCTTGGGGCAATGCGGAAAAATTTTTGGCGTCTTATCCTAAAGTTAAAAGTTGGCTTTACAAAAGTATTCGCGCAGGTTTTGCAACAGAAGAGTCTTTTAACATTTTTAGAAATTTTTTGCTCAATGAATTGCAGGTGTAGATTGTGGAAAGTGTGAAAGACGCTTGGAACGACGCCTTATTTAATAAAATAGAAGAAGTGGAAAAAGAAAAAGAAAGCTACAGGGAACTTGAAACACGATATACAGAACTTGATGTAAGATGTAAAAAACTGGAAAGAGAAAGAAACAAATATAAAAATGCGGCATGCCATTTTAGAGATACAACTGAGATTTTGGATATGCTTGCCGCCGAATTTTCAAAGAATGAAAAATATCCCTATACGTCATTATGCATTGTTGAAACTATTAACAGTGAAGGTATCGCCGGCAGGACTTCACAAAGAGCCGGCAGTACATTGAAAAGATTGGCTGACGTTGAAGGTAATAAAATTAAAACGCTTAGTGAAAATTGTATTCCTGAAAAAACTGTTTTGATTGACGCGGAAAGAAATTACACTTTAAATTCAATCGGCGTTTGGGGCTGGCGTACGGAAATTAATCCAAGATGTCAAGATGGAGACGAGTTTACATATTGCACGCTGTATGAAGACAGGATTCCCATTGAAATAATCGTCCTGCCGGATTGTAAAGACGACAGGACTTTGGAAAAACTATTAACTCAAGGCATAGAAATTAATTTAATCAGCGGCAAAGCTTTCATAACATATCCTATAGATCATAAGACTTATTGCGGAATATTTTTATGCGGCAAAAATTTTGAGACCGTAGGCAACCACAAAAAAATCAAGCTTAAAAATAAAAATATTGAATGGTTTGAAGTCAGCTTTAAAGACATTGTCCATGTGGCAGGTAAAATGTTTTATAATCGTCTGTATATCTGCTCAAATAAATATGTTGTTGACTATAGCGGCATTGAAGAGAAATGGCGTCTTGAAAACGAGGAAAAAATTTCTGCGGCAACAAAAAAGATTGAAGACTATACAAAACAACTTGAGGAATATCAAGCAACCTGCGCGGAATTGGAGAAGCAAATTTCCGATAAGCAGGCGGAGCTTGAATCAATCTCAAGCCAAATTGAAACGCAGAAAATTATTTTACGCGATATCGCTCACCAAGTTGCTGAAAGAATTGAAACTGCAAGAAAAAACGTTACCGACTTTATCTGCGAAACGATTTTTGTAAACGCACAGCCCGCCGCCGTTCAAAGTCAACCTGCGCGGGAAGTTCCGGCAATTAAAAACTATCGTCACGGCAAAATTATTGAAAGTGACGATGTTAGAGAAATTGAAAGTATTCAAGATTTTATATATGATTTGGAGACGGCGATAGGTTGCGAAGGCGTGACGTCGGACATGATGCTTAGTTTTTCCATATATCTTTGTTCCGCCTACAGAAATAAATTTCCTTTGCTTTTGGCGGGTCCAAACGGCAGAGACATTGCAGATGCTTTTTCAGTGGTGCTTACAGGAAAAACGGCGGCAATTTTGGATTGCGCAGGCGTAAATTCGCTTGATGATCTGAATGCTTGTGTTGAAAGTGACGACGAAGTAATTGCCGTACTCAATCCCTTTTCGCCGAATTTTATGGCGTACTTGCCAGAAATAATTAACCTTGATAATAAATTTATTTTTGCGATATATCCTTTTGCAGAGGACCTGCGTATTGAGCCGCGCAGTTTGTACAATTACTTTTTGCCGGTGCTTACAGAACTTATCATTGCCAAACGCTCTTCGCGCGATTTTTACTCTACAGGTTACAATTTAAATTCCGCTGTCAAAAAAGCTATGTTTAAAGGCTACACTCCTGACGACATTCCTATTTCAGCCGCCGAACGCATAAAAAAACTTACAAAAGATATGAAAGAAATTGCCGGCGCGCATTTTAAAAGCAACGCGGACAAGTTAAAAAATTTCGCCGTGCTTTTCACAAAATTTCCGTTGGCTTATGTCAAAGGCAACGACAAAAATTTTTTGGACAATTTTAACGGCGATGAAAAAATTGCTGAAAGAATACGCGCTTTTTTGGAGGACGAATGAAAAAATATGCGGAACTTTTAAGTTCAATCGCCGCAGAGTATGACATAAGGCAAGGCGAAAATGAGCCGAATGAAAATTTCAAAAGCAGAATCATTTACTCCGCGCTGGCACGTTTAAGCTATGCAAGTCTTTGGGATAAATCGGACGACGCAGAATCAACCGTATCAATAACGCATTTCAAAGACAGAGTTGCCGCACTTTCAGGCGCCTACAGTGAACTCTATCCCGAAGTGAAAATTTCTGAATGTCTTGCCGATGAACTTTACGATTTATATTTGAAGACAGGTTACGTTTACCATAAAGCGCACCGAATTTCCGCTTCAATTCCTTGTGTTGCCGAAAAGAGCGGGAATTTATTTTTGCGTGGAATTACGCCTGCCGAAAAAGTTCATTTAAGCGGAGCAGGATTTTATTTACCTGCAAGCGAAAAAAATTTTACCGCCGACACGAAATTAAAGAGTTTAACCGAAATGTTTTGTTTGCAGGGTAAAACTTTGCTTGAGACGTGGCAAGAGTTGATGACGTCCATAAATCTGCGCGTTGAAAATTTGGCTGATGACATGGAATTTTTAAGAATGACGCCGCCTTTCAGCAAGGGTTATTGGCAAAATAAACATGAGACGGACGGAAAAATTTCAATTACCCGAACTGCTGTCACCAAGCCGCGAATATATTATTTTTACAAATTTGACGGCGAAAAGAGGTTATTCAGTCAAATTCCGAATTGGCTGACTAATGACGAATTTTTTGCAGAAGGCACGGAAAATCGACGCGGAGGCGCCTACAGAAAAATTTCCTGCGCTTGTCTTGCGGCTAACGGGACACTTCCGCCTTTTGTCTACGAAGTTGACGGCGCGATTGTACATTTGAAGTTGAAATATCTTCCGCCGCCTGCCGAATTGTACTTGATGTGTCTTTACAGCTGGTCGCAAAATTTATCTGAACTCAGCATTTTCAAAAGGACTTTTGACAAAGACGTTTTCTTTGCGCTGAAAAAATTTTTTGAAAATGTGGGATATACTTTTATTGAGGAGACGTGAAAGATGTCATATTGCGCAAATTCCATTCACAGCGAATTGTGTAAGGCATTGGAAAACTACATTAAATCGCAGTACTTGGGCAGATCTCCCTTGTTGCTTAATGCCTTGTCCGAGAGATTGAAAGAAGAAGGCTTATTATACAGAGAACCTTACATAGAATCTTCACCGGCATATAAAAGCTTGCCGGACGGGTTTCAAAAAATAAATTTGAAAGATTGGCTAAAAAGATTTTTTATTAAATTGGGAAAAGCAGGTTTAGGCGTCTACACTTCGCCTTTTGTACACCAAATTCAAGCATTGGAGTATGCGTCAAGGGGCAAGGATTTATTTGTTTCAACGGGTACAGGCTCAGGCAAAACAGAATGCTTTATGTGGCCTATAATTGCCAAACTTGCAAAAGAGGCAAAAGATTCCCCGACAACGTGGAAAAATCGCGGCGTTCGCGTTATGATTATGTACCCGATGAATGCGCTTGTAGCGGATCAAGTAAGCAGACTTAGAAGGTTACTGGGTGACAGGGAAAAAAATTTTGTAAATATCTTTCGCGAATTTTGCGGAAAAAATTCCCGCCGCCCTAAATTCGGAATGTACACGGGGCGTACGCCTTATCCCGGTGAAAAACTTAAAACGCAGGATAAAAAGTTAAAAGCGACGTTGGAATTGATTATGACGCCGGAAGATGATACAGCCGATTTTTTCAAGGAACTTTCTGAAAGCGGCAAGATACCTGCCAAAGAAAGCCCACGTCAATTTCTTGAAAGGTTAGGCAAAAGTCAGCACATTCCCGACGCAGAAGACGCAGAATTAATCACGCGATTTGAAATTCAAAATTTTTGTCCCGATATTTTAATTACAAACTATTCAATGCTTGAATATATGCTTATAAGACCGGCGGAGAAAAAAATTTGGGACGAAACAAAAGCGTGGCTTAACGCAGATCCTTCCAATAAATTGCTCTTTGTAATTGATGAAGCGCATATGTACAAAGGTTCTGCAGGCGGCGAAGTGGCATTTCTTATACGCAGATTGCTTTACAAGCTTGGAATTTCGCGTGAAAAAGTTCAATTCATTTTGACAACGGCAAGTATGCCCGCAGGTGATAACGAAAAAGCCGTACGAGACTTTTTTAAAAATCTCACCTGTGCGGAAAGTGATTGTGACTTTGAATATCTGACCGGCGAACGTGAAATTTTGTCTGCAACTGCAAAGTACGATATCGATATTAAAAAGATTTTGAACTTTGACCCTGAAAAATTTGAAGGCAATGAAAAAGACAAATTAAATGAGCTGAATAAATTTTGGCAAGACGTTGAAAATGCACCGAAAAAATTTTCTTCCCTGCAAAAGGCGGCGGCGTGGCTTTATGATTATTTGACTGACTACAGGCCTTTCAACGAAATGATACGTCTTTGTCGCGGCACGGCGCTTTCTCTGCGTGAACTGGCAACAAAAATTTTTCCAAATGCCGCTGAATCGAACGCACTTAAAGCAGTCAGCAATTTGTTGGCAATAGCGCCGCAGGCAAGAAACGATAAAGGCGCCGTTTTGTTTCCGGTAAGAATGCACATGCTCTTTCGCGGTATAAAAGGCATTTACGCCTGCACCAATCCAAATTGTCCTCACTCTAACAGTGAAAAGACGGCTTACGGCAATTTGACGTTGGGAGAAATTTTTCTTTCGGACGGCGAATTGACTTGTCCGCATTGCAACAGCACGGTGTATGAACTTTACAATGACAGACGTTGCGGCGCGTTATTTTTTAAAGGCTATATTCTCGGTGATATTAAAAATGTCGACAAAACTTTTCTGTGGCGAAATTCCGGTCAAATACTCGATAAGCGTATGAAGGAATATCATTTTTTCATACCGCCCGAAGATTACAAGGTGGACGATCAACAAAAATCTTCAAAATATCCATTAAAGCCCTGCTATCTTGATGTGAAGAGCGGATATATTTATTTTGACGCCAAGAAAAATATGGAAGGCATGCGCAAACTTTACTACTGCGATTTCGGCGTTAAAGGTCGTCCGAATGTTGTAACCTTTTTTGAATGTCCGCATTGCCGTCACCAAATGTCAAACACTCAACTAACCTCATTCAGCACGCGCGGCAATAATTCTTTTTTCAATCTGATAAAAACGCAATTTCAAAGTCAACCTGCCGTTATCGGTAAAGACGATAAACCTGACATTATGCCGAATGAAGGGCGCAAGGTATTAATTTTTTCAGACAGCCGACAAAGTGCCGCAACTTTGGCGCGTGACATGTCAAAAATCTCCGATGACATTGCGGCGCGTCAGTTATTCGCCATTGCCGCCTACGAAATGGAAAAAAACTCTTCCGAATTATCTTTAAGCAGTCTGTATGATTATTTTTGCATTGCCGCAGGTAACAACAACGTGCAAATTTTTACCGGCGAAGAGCGCGAAAATTTTGTTGCAGATTGTAAGAAGGCGTCCGAAAATTTTCAAAATGCCAAAAAGAAACGGCGAAAGTATAAACCTACTCTTAACTTGGAAAATGCGCAAAATCAGATGAAGGAAGTTTTGTTACGTCTTTTCTGTGGCGGCTACAATACCTTGTATGATTCTGCGGTAAGTTGGCTGGAGCCGAATCAAGATGAGATGGAATTTGTCATTGATAAGTTGGAAGATGCCGGCATAGAAATTTCGCAAGAAGATTTTTTAGAAATTTTCAATGCGTGGATAATGTCAGTTTGCGATAAACACACGGCGCTGGGATATAATTTTTCAGATGCCGTGAGAAAAAACGTACGTCAAAATTTCGGCGGTTACGGCTTAAGCGACACGTGGGAATTTTCAAAAGTCATTTGCGAGATTTTGAATTGGAAAAAAGATTCTAAGCAGATGAAAATTTTCAAGCAGATTCTGCAGGATAGATTTTTGCGTAAGAATACGGACAGTAAAAATTTTTATGTTGACGTCAGCTCTTTGAAGGCGCGTTTTGATAAAAGTTTGAAGTCGCCTTTTAATGAAAGTCCTGATGAAAGTTTTGATGAAAGTCCTGATGAAAGTTTTGATAAAAGTCCTGATGAAAGTCACCAATGGCACCGTTGCGAAAAGTGCAAAGAGTTGACGCCGTACCTTTTGAAAGGCAGATGTCCTAATTGCGGCAGTAACTCTACTCACGTTTTGAATGAAGATGATTTTAAAGCGTTGGAATTTTGGCGTACGCCTATAGAAATTGCTTTGAACGGCGGCAAAATTCGAGTGATAGATACCGAAGAACATACCGCGCAACTTTCTCATAAGGATCAACGTGACGCTTTTTGGTCTAAAACCGAAACGTACGAATTGCGCTTTCAAGATTTTTTGAACAAAGGCGAATTGCCGGTTGACATTTTAAGCAGTACCACGACAATGGAAGTTGGCATAGACATAGGGTCATTGGTAGCTGTCGGCTTGCGAAATATCCCGCCGATGCGCGAAAATTATCAGCAACGCGCAGGACGTGCAGGAAGACGCGGCGCAAGTCTTTCAACGATAGTAACTTTTTGTAAAGACGGTCCGCACGATATGCTTTACTTTAATAATCCCGTGCCGATGTTTCGCGGAGATCCCCGCAAGCCTTTTATCGATGTTGAAAGCGAAAAATTATTCAGCCGCCATTTAAATATGATCTTGTTTCAAGAATTTTTAGCGCAGAAAAATTTAGTGCAGAAGGATTTAGCGCAGAAAGAGTTGAGTCTTGACGGCATTTCTGCGGCAGAATTTTTAAATAACCTCTTCGATGACTTCAAAAAATTTGTCGGCACTTTTCAATTTCCCGCCGATACCGTGTTGGTTCCCGTAACTTTCAAAAACGGCGATATGCAAAGTCTCTGCGCGGAACTTTTCAAAGAATTAAACTCGCTAAATGAAAAAAAGAAAATGCACCCTGAAATGTTCGGCATAAATGATGACGGCGAAATTACGGCAGACGCAAAGAGTTTGTTGGACGCGCTTTATGAAGAGGGCATTATTCCCACATACTCTTTTCCAAAAAATGTAGTCAGCACATACATTGTCGACAATAACGGCAAAATTCAATATCAAGTTGAACGCGGCTTGGATATCGCCATAAGTGAATATGCGCCGGGTCGGTCAATAGTTGTCGACAAAAAAACCTATCAGATAGGCGGCATATATTACTACGGCAGTGAAAAGCGTAGAGGGCAAGCTGTAAGACCTGCGCGAACGTTTATGGAGGACCCCAACTACATTAAAACTTTGATGACGTGTGAAAAATGTGGCTGGTTTGGTTTAAAGGAAGAAAATTACACCGAATGTCCTTTCTGCGGCAATGAAAAATTAATTCCTGCCGAAAATAAATTGTTGAGACCTTGGGGCTTTGCGCCGAAAGATTCAGTCGAAATTGCCGAAGCTCAATTAACGGAAGAATATTCTTTTGCGCAAGCGCCGGAATATTCCACTTTGCCCAATGATGACGAAATGTCTTGCATAGACTTTTGTAAAAATGTTCGTATGGCGTCACGGAAAAATCAGCGCATTATCATGATGAACAAAGGTCCCAACGATACAGGCTTTGCCGTTTGTAAAGATTGTGGCGCCGCAATGCCCGCCACTAAAGATGACCCATTAAAATATGTCGGACGTCCTTATAAGTCACCTTTCGCAAGAGCTACCTGCAAACATAACGATATAATAAACGTAAATTTAGGCTACGATTTTGTCACGGATATGCTTGTTTTGGAATTTGCACTTGACGATAACAAAATTGATACGCGTAACAGCAATGAAAATCTTTGGTTGCATCGTGCCGCTCAATCTTTGGCAGAGGTATTTCGGCTTTCACTCAGCAAAGAATTGGACATAGACTTCGGAGAACTTGTCACGGGATATCGCATTCGCAGAAGTGCTGTTCAACAAAAAACTCTTGTCGACATTTACGTTTATGATACTTTGTCCGGAGGCGCTGGTTATTCGGTAAAAATTGAATCGGAAATTAAAAATCTGTTTAAAAATATGAAAGAGCTTTTATCCTCTTGCGATTGCGCGTCTGCATGCGACAAATGCTTAAAACATTACCGTAACCAACACGCGCATGGAAAGTTGGATCGCTTTTATGCTTTAAATCTGCTTGATTGGGGGATAAGCGGGGAAATTGCCGGCGAAATTTCTTTTGATACGCAACGTAAATATGTTGATTCGGTAAAAAATATTTTAAACGAAGACGGCTACAAGTTGTCTGTCGAAAATAAAAAATTTTATATCAGCAAGTGCGGCATAAATTATGAAGTGATTGTGTATCCTTCAATGCAGGCAGAACCTTTTGGCGACGGAAAAATTTTTATTTGCGATTCATTTTTTAAGTATGCAAAACCGTATGTTTTAGATAAAATAAAGCAATTCTTTTAAAGCTTATGAGTTAGGATACTAACTACTGACTATTCACTACCAACTACTCCCTAGTCCCTAGTCCCTCTTCACTCTTCACTAATCGAGGTGATAAATTTGCGCTTGTTCATTGCCGAAAAGCCGAGTATGGCGAGAGAAATTGCCGCGTGCCTTAAAAATCCCAAAAAAGGTGACGGCTACATAAAGACGGACGACGGCGTTGTAACGTGGCTTTTCGGTCACGTCCTGCGTCAAGTTGAACCGGACGCTTACGACGCGAAATATAAAATTTGGCGGCTTGAAGACCTGCCGATAATTCCCGCCGTATGGAAAATGGAAGTCGACCCCAAAGCCGCCGCGCAGTTTAACATTGTAAAAAATTTGGTGTCAAAGGCTGATGTAATTGTTCATGCCGGCGACCCCGACAGAGAAGGGCAATTACTTGTTGACGAAGTTTTGGATTTTATCGGCAATAAAAAACCCGTCAAGCGAATTTTGCTTAACGCACTTGACCGTGACAGCATTATTTACGCGCTGTCGCACCTTGACGACAATAAAAATTTTTTTAACTTGAAACAGTCCGCCCTTGCACGCTCCCGCGCAGATTGGCTTATCGGTATGAATCTTTCACGCGCCTACACTCTTGCCGCGCAAAATGCCGGACATAAAAAATTGGTGTTGCCTATTGGCAGGGTAAAGACGCCGACTTTAGCGCTGGTTGTTCGCCGTGAACGCGAAATTCAAAATTTCAAGCCGGTAGATTTTTATAAAATTCACGCGCAGTTTCAACACGCTAACGGAATGTTTACCGCGATATGGCGTCCGAATGAAGAGTTTATAAAGTCCATAAATCCTACGGCGATTGATTCGGAAGGGCGATTGGTAAATAAAAAAGCCGTAGCGTACTTTCTCAAAAAATTTTCCGAAATGCCGCACGACGCCGAAATTACCAAGCTTGAATCTGCCAAGCGTAAAGAATCGCCGCCGCTACCTTTTTCACTTTCAGCCTTACAAATTGCCGCCGGTAAAATATTCGGCTACACGCCGCAACAAGTTTTGGACGCCGCGCAGAGTTTGTATGAAAAAAAATTTACCACGTACCCGCGCTCCGACTGTCAATACTTGCCGCTGAATCAATTTCACGCCGCTACAAAAATTTTGGCGCACCTGCAAAATACCGACGACGAAATTTTAAAAAGACTCGTTGACAACGCCGACGCGAAAATTAAAAGCCGCGCGTGGAATGATAAAAAAATTTCCGCGCACCATGCAATTATCCCTACAGTCAAGCCGCTCGGCGAAGTCACGCAGATTGAATTGAACGTCTACAATCTCATTGCAAAAAATTACGCCGTGCAATTTCACAAACTGCACCTTTACGACGAAACTACCGTGACTGTCACGTACAAGGATGAAATTTTTTCCGTCACTTCAAAAATGGTTACGCAAAACGGTTGGCGCGATTTTTACACAATGCCGAAAGTTGTCAAAGAAGATGAGGTCGCTGAAACGTTGCCGAAGATGAAACAGGGCGACAAGGTGACTTATGAAAACGCAGAAGTTAAAATCAGCACCACTCAAAAACCTGCGCGGTTTACGCCGTCAACTTTGGTACAAGGCATGAAAGAAATTCATAAGTTCGTGAAAGACCCCGATTTAAAAGTAAAACTTAAAGATGTTTACGGCATCGGCACGGAGGCGACACGCGCGGCTATCATTGACGACTTGATTAAGCGAAATTTTTTGGTCACTGCGCGTGACAAGAAAAAAACTTTAACGCCGACTGAAAAAGCCTTTCTGCTGATTGACGCCTTGCCGGACGCGCTGACTTATCCCGACGCTACGGCTATTTGGGAAGATAAACTTTACCTTATGTCAGACGGCAAAGGGACGCTTGATGAATTTTTAAGCGGTCAAGCAAAATTTACCGGCGAACTTTGCGCGGACGCCCTCAACGCCAAATTTAAAGCGCCTACAGGTCTCTACAAATGCCCGCGCTGTCAAAAAGGCGTTATGGTTCAGCGCAACGGCAGGAACGGCGTATTTTGGGGTTGCAGTCGATATCCCGCCTGCAATATGACTTGCAATGACTTGAAAGGTAAACCCGCGCTTGAAGAAAAAATGTTTCGGCAGAGATGAGTTGCCACGTTAAATTGTCACGTGAAGTTGCCGTGTTAAGTTGTTCGGAAAATTGAGTTTCTTGACTTTCAAAATATAAATTGCTACACTTCCTAAAAATTTTTGGGAAGTGATTTTATTTTGACTAATGAGCAACTCGCCGAACAAATTTTTAAAATTGCAGGCGGAGCTGAAAATATTTTATCCGTGACAAATTGTATGACGCGCGTGCGTCTTCAACTTGCGAAAAAAATTTCTGCGGACGAAGTGAAAAAGCTTGAAGGCGTTCCCGGCATCAATGAAGAGGAAAACGAATTTCAAATTATCGTAGGTCCCGGCAAGTCCACCAACGTGGCGACGGCGTTAAACGAAATTTTAAAAAAGTCTAATAAGCCGCGAATAGGTGACGGCAAGGCGTTGCACGAAGAAATACGCGCGAAAAATGCTACGCCGTTCAAACTTTTTCTGAAAAAAATTTCAAGCATATTTATCCCGCTGATACCAGGCTTTATAGCGTGCGGCTTGATAACGGGACTTGTCGGCGTGGCGCTGAAAATTTCGCCGGAACTTGCAAACGCGCAGATTATTAAGTTGCTTTCAGTCTTCGGCAACGCGGTATTTTGGGGAATGAATTTATTTGTAGGCTACAACGCGGGAAAAATTTTCGGCGGCACTCCGATAATCGGCGGCGTATTGGCGGCGATAATAACTCACCCCGCGCTTGCCGATATAAATATTTTCGGCGATAATCTTTTACCGGGACGCGGCGGCGTAATTTCAGTGGTACTTGTCGCGGCATTGGGCGCGTGGCTTGAAAAAATTTTGCACAAAGTCGTGCCTGAAATGTTCGATTTATTTTTAACGCCTTTCATAACCGTGCTGACGGCGGGCGCGGCGGCAATTTTCATTTTGCAACCGGTAGGCGGCGCAATTTCTGACGCGATAGGTACTGCGGCAACAAGCGCGATAAGTTCCGGCGGCGGCGTGGTAGGCGCGATTTTGGCAGGCGTATGGTTACCGCTCGTAATGTTCGGCGTCCACCAAGCCTTCACGCCGATACACGTGGATTTAATTTCAACTTATGGCTTTACTATTTTACTTCCGATATTGGCAATGGCAGGTGCGGGACAAGTCGGCGCGGCGGCGGCGGTTTATTTCAAGACGAAAAATAAATTTTTGAAAAAAACTATCGCGTCGGCGTTGCCAATCGGAATGATGGGCGTAGGCGAACCGCTGATTTACGGCGTGACATTTCCGCTGGGCAGACCGTTCATAGGCGCGTGCATAGGTGCGGCATTTGGCGGAGCAGTGCAAGCGTCAAACATGGTAGGTGCGGCGACTTTGGGAATTTCCGGCTTACCGCTTGCCGCAACGGTTAATAACATTCCGATTTACCTTTTAGGCGTCGGCGTGTCGTACGTCGCAGGATTTATCGCAACGTGGTTTTTGGGCTTTGACGATCCTGAAGAGTAGCTTAGAGCTGGTAACTCCCAACTCCCAACTCCTAACTCCTAACTTCCAACTCCTAACTCCTAACTCCTAACTCTTAACTCTTAATTCAATTAAACGGGGAAGTGTGACAATTATGTTGACAAAAAGAATTATCCCTTGCCTTGACGTGAAAGAAGGTCGCGTGGTAAAGGGGACAAACTTCGTCGGACTTCGTGACGCCGGTGACTCGGTGGAACTTGCCAAACGCTACGACGAAGAGCGCGCGGACGAATTGGTTTTTCTTGACATCAGCGCTTCCCATGAAGGTCGCGCAACAATGATTGACATTGCAAAAAAATGTGCCGCGCAGGTTTTCATTCCATTCACGGTTGGCGGCGGCATTCGCACCGTGCCGAATATGCGCGCACTTTTAAAAGCAGGCGCCGATAAAGTTTCAGTCAACACTGCCGCTGTTGAAAATCCTGAAATTATTTCTGAAGGCGCAAAAAAATTCGGCAGTCAATGTATCGTGCTTGCAGTCGACGCAAAACGCCGCGACGATAATTCCGGCTGGGAAGTTTACACGCACGGCGGCAGAAGAGCTACCGGCATTGACGCGATTGACTGGGTGAAAAAAGCCGTTGCACTCGGCGCAGGCGAAATTCTTTTGACAAGTATGGACGCGGACGGTACGAAGGACGGCTACGATATTGAGCTGACACGCGCGGTGAGTGAGGCGGTAAACGTCCCCGTCATTGCGTCGGGCGGCGCAGGTACGCTTGAACATTTTTTTAGAGTTTTGACCGTAGGCAAGGCGGACGCGGTTTTGGCGGCATCGGTTTTTCATTACGGCAAGTACTCAATCCGAAAGGTTAAAGAGTTTTTGAAAATGCGCGGCATTGAAGTAAGATTTTAAATTACGATTTATAAGGTTTTAAAATTTGAGTTTACAAACAGCCACTAAAATTATTTAAGTAAGGATTAAATTATGATAAACGGTTTTATAAATTTGAATAAGGCGGCGGGTATGAC
>JAFTEG010000162.1 GCA_017453765.1 Selenomonadaceae bacterium | reverse complement strand
TGCACGAATAACTTTATCCAACGCCATAGGAATCAGAACTTTTTTATTGTCATTTGCGTCTAAATCATCTATTGCAGATTTATAAAAAGTATAAATGCTTGAAAGAGCTGTATTGTTATCATCAGCGGTAGTATCAATGCCGTAATACTTAGCAACGCCGGTGATAAATGCGTCTTCTGTAGAATAATCAAAGGGATTTTCAAATCCAACCTCGTAGCCAACCTCCGGCGAATTGTTGGAATACAAAGTAACGTCGGTTAGTTTATTCGTGCCGTTTGTAGTGATATCTTTGGTGTTGCGAATTTGAATGGTATTGCCTTCGACTTTCAAGCTGTTAGCTTGCACTTTGCCGAGAAACATAACGTCGCCGTCGGCAATGTCATAAGCGCCCATAATGTCTGAACTGGACAAGCCGTTTTTATTTATGAGAGACGCCGTAGCGTTAGTATCAAATGGATTAGTGCCTAGTTTATAATTTTTAATGTCATCTTCAGAAAGGTAGCGCGTAGAAACATGAAAATCGTTTGCAATGACTTTTGAATCCTGACCGAACAAAATGCCGCTGGGATTGACAATGTAGAAATTGCCTGACACGGCGCTGGCGTCTATCTCGCCGTAAATCAGCGAAGGATTTTTAAAAGGCACGTAGTTTAGCATGTTGGTCATGCCGCTGAAAGTTAATTTGTCGCCATTAGCTAAAGAAAAATCTTTCCAACTTATAAAACCGTTGGTGACGTTAGAGCCGGTAACTGATTTTAAAGTTTCATTATAAACTACATTTTTTAACGAGGCATAAGCGCTGGTAGTATCTTCAATCGGCATGGCATTCAAGCTGTCTTGATTCATGAACATACTGCCGACAAAAGCCACGCCGCCTAAGAGTAATTTACATAGAGCTTTGAACTTCTTTTTACGGATTTTCTTTAACATTTCAAATGCCGCGCGAAAACGGCTCCCTCCCTTTTGAATTAAGGATTAAGAATTAAGAATTAAGGATGAAAGACTACAAACTAAAAGCCGGAACCTAACACCTAATCAAAAAATTGTACCTACCATAAACCAAAAGCGCTGTTTCTTGTCGTCGGACGCCACCTGCAAATTGTTGCCGATTTTTCTTGCGTAATCCAACCTGACGAAGTATTCATTTGGCTTAGTGTAATTTGCGCCAATGCCCCATGACCGAATCGAATGGATATCGTGATCCTGCTTGTAACCTACGCCGCCGATATCAAAAAAGGTGTTGAATGACAAGCCCGGCACCTTTGTATGCCAAATTAATTCGGTCTTGGACAAGTAACCTTCATCGCCTGCGCCGTCACCGTCCGCATAGCCGCGAACACCGTTAGCGCCGCCCAGTTGCAACTGCTCGGAAGAATTTAAACCCCTGCTGGCATTTTGAATGTTAATGTTGGTGTGAAACTCGAAATATTTGTTGAAAAGTTTTCTGTAGTCTAGTATAAGTTGTGAGCGGAAAAATCTGCCGTCACTGCCGTTAAGCTCCGCCAATTCCCGCGCAGTATCGGTACGCGGTGAATTATTTCCGGCGTAAAGCGTGAAAGAATAATTGAATAAGTCATTAGAAAGTGAACGCTTGTAGCCGTTAAAACCAATCGAAAAAGTATGCACGTGACTTACATTGTTGTTGTAGGTTGGAAAAAGTTCGGGGAAAAGTTCCGCCCAAATGCCGTACGAAGAAAAATCGTAGTTGACGGAATTTGTGACGCGGCGGAATTTGTAGCCGTAGTTCCACGTAAAGCCGTCGTGAATGGTCTTCCAAACAGGCGTCGTGCCGTAAATGCGAAAATCGGAGGAGTGACCGCCTGCCTCTGCGATAACGGCGGAGCCTAAGCCATGTTGGTGGTACGTCGTGCGTCCGAATGAAATACCAAGTCGCGACGTAGTTTTTCTGTCGGTAATCCAGCTGTAGTCAATTAAAAAGTTACTTAAATTTGCGTCGGTCCATTGTCCCAAAAAAGATTTACTTGATGCCAAAGTGCTTACCTCAAGCCTACTGCCGCGATTGTCAATGTTGTAAAAGTCCGCAATGATACCGGAGCGGTAGCGTCCTGAAGATTTACTGCCGTAATTTTCACGGTAAGAAATTATGCGCCGCGTTTGGTCGTTGACAACGTTAATGTGCAGATCAATGCGCTTTGTAAGTGAATCGGGAATCAG
>JAFTEG010000161.1 GCA_017453765.1 Selenomonadaceae bacterium | reverse complement strand
GTGATTAGTGAGTAGTTTAATTCTGCATTCTTAATCCTTAATCCTTAATTCAAAAGGCGGTGAAATTTTTATGCGCGTTGTAATTGTCGGCGCCGGTAAATTGGGCTACACCATTGCCGAACTTCTCAGCAGTGAAGGCATTGAAGTGGTTGTGGTTGACAAGGACGAAAATCAGCTTACCGCCGTGAAAGAAACTCTCGACGTCATGACGATTAATAAAAGCGGCACCAATCCCACTACGCTTGACGATCCCGATATCAACCGCGCAGAAATTTTTATCGCCGTAACGTCGACTGACGAAGTTAATATGGTTGCCTGCATTCTTGCAAAAAAGCACGGCATTAAGCATACCATTGCACGAATACGCGACATTCAATTTATGGGCGAGGCGCGCGAATACGTCAAGAAAAATTTTGACATTGATTTACTGCTTAATCCCGAACTTATCGCCGCCAATGAAATTTACCGCATTTTAATGACGCCTGCCGCGTTGAACGTTGACGACTTCGCGGACGGTAAGATTAGACTTTTTGAAGCGCGGGTAACTCATCACAGCAAGGTTGCCAACATTCCGCTGAAAAATTTAAAATTGCCGAACGGCGTACTTGCAGGTTTGATTCACAGGGATCATAGAATGATAATTCCGCACGGCGACGATTTTTTACAAGTTCACGACAACGCCTACTTTATCGGCTTTCCCGACGCTATTCAAAAATTCAGTTCAAATTTTGTTCAACAGGATTCGCGCAGGTTGGAAAAAGTTTTGATAATCGGCGCAGGCAGAATTGCGCGAGCGTTAGTGGTACATCTCATGGACGCGGGCGTTTCCGTTAAAGTCATTGAAAAAGATTATGAACGTTGTGAACAAATGGCGGCGCTTTTAACCGGTGACAGCATTGCGATTTACGGCGACGGCACGAACGTGGATTTACTGGCGGAGGAAGGCATTGCCTCTGCGGACGTGGTTGTTTGCCTTACGGAAGATGACAGATTGAATTTGATGATGGCGCTTTTAGCTAAGCATATGGGCGCGAAAAAAACCATTGTACGCGTCTACCGTACTGAGTATGTTGACCTAATTGAAAAAGTCGGCGTTGACGTGGTAATATCTGCGCGTCTTCTTTCGGCAAGTGAAGTTTTGGCATTTGTACGGCGCGGCGGCGTTACACGCGTTTCAATTTTGGAAGGCGCTAAGGCTGAAGCGGTTGAAGTCATTGTGCAAAAGGGCGCGAAGGTTGAAGGCAAAAAGTTAATGGACGTCAAGCTACCAAAGTCCTGTCTTGTCTGCGCGTACGTGCGAAAGGGTAAAGCCGCGATTCCGAACGGTCATACGATACTTTTGGACGGCGACAGAATTATTTTGTTTTGTCTGCGCGGCAGTGTTCAGGAAGTTGTAAGTTGGTTTACAAAAGAACAAAGATTTATTGTTTGAATAGGGATTAGGGATTAGGGAAGAGACTAAACCTTAACATGGCACAGATTTATAGTTTAAATTTTATTTTTTAGGAGGGACTCACTTGAATGTAGCAATTTTCGGCGTGGAGGAAGTTTCTCAACTTATCGCGCAGATTATCAATCAGCATTATAACTCGTGGCTTAAGCAACGAATGGCTGAACCGTTAAACGTAGTGGCTCATGTCGTGGGGGGGGGGTTATACCGCCAAATATCGGTGCAATTGGTAACGCCGCGATTTTAAATCCTATACAATTTGCCGCGCTGTATCATAAAAAGCTTATCGACAAAATTATTTTTCCGCGCGAAATTTTTTTTGAAACTCAAAAAGCGATGCTTACCGATTTTTCCAAATTCGGAATAGATATTGAAGATATTTATTTTTCGGCGCGATTAAAACCAACTGCAGCAATTACAGATTTTCTTGAACCCTATCTTTCAGTCAGATATTTGCCGCACATTGAATTTCGTATTGTTGACCAATGCAATTTAAATTGCAAAATGTGTACGGAGTATTGCGCATTGGTTAAAGAAAATAAGTTTATGGATTTGGAAAAGTTTAAAAAAGATTTTACGCAACTGCATAAATTTATAGATGATTTTGCTGCAATACGAATTTTGGGCGGTGAACCGCTACTTAATCCCGAAGTCGGCGAATACGTCAAATTCTGTCGAAGTATTTATCCCGATTCACCCTTGCACGTCGTGACCAATGCAATTTTACTGCCGAAAATGTCTGATGAATTTTTTGACACGGTAAGAGAAAATAACGCCATAATTTTTATTTCTTTTTATCCTCCAATGGCAAGTAAAATGCCGAATATCAAAAAATTACTTGATGAAAAGCAGGTGCGGTACACAATAGGCGGTTTAATAACCAGCTTTTCAAAAAATCAAGTTATAGAGCCGCATAATCAGCCTGCAGAAATGTTTAAAAGGTGCGGCTGGGCAAGATGTCATAATCTCTGTGACGGAAAAATTTGTGCTTGCTTTAAACCTTTTGTCACGAAATATTTCAATGAGTACTACGGAAAAAATTTGCCGGAAGACGGTACACTTGACTTGTACGAAGACGGCTTGACTACCGAGAAATTGAAAAAATTTTTGTTGACGCCGTTTGAGCGTTGCAGGTACTGTACCGATAATAAATCTTATGAATGGGGAACCGTTACGTATCCCAGTCCGATAACAGATTGGGTTATCGAATAGTATTTGCCGGCGAATAATCACTGTGTAGCGGGTACCGTTTAAGGAGTGATTTTAATGGACGTAAAAAAAATTTTTGTCTCGGCAATTTTAGCCGCATTGATAAGTTTCAATATCTGTCACGCCGAAAAAATTTTAGCCGATACGTCGGAAAAATCCGATCCCTACTTTTTGGCGCTGGTTAAAAATGACAACGACACGCTTTTATTTTCAATATATAATCGCTCAAATTATGAAATGGCGTTTATCCCCTACGACAGGGAGCTTTACAATTTTTACTTGAAACAATCCCCCGCGATTTTTAAAATGTTTAGAATGGAAAATCCCGGCGGCACTGACACGGAATTGGGCGCATGGGAAGGGTATATGCACATTCTGCCGGTCTACGCGCTTTTTAATTATGTTGACGGCAAAATTGTAATTGATTATCCGTTTTGGTCCGGCGAAAGTTTAAACCCTTCGCACTATCACAGCAAGATACAAGAGGAAATTCATGCCAAATTGCTGACGGTTTTTTTAACGCATATGCCGACACTGCATAAAAAGGTTAATACCGCAGGAATAAATTTGCCTTAAGTTTAATTTTGGACAAAGATTATAATTTAGGGGACAAAGATTTATAATTTAATCTAGGGCGTGTTGAATAATTCAAGTTTTTAAAATTTTAAAGATTTTTTAGGATTTACTTTTCTTTGGCGCGACATTTAAAGCGAAATTTAGGGGAGTGTGCTAATTGAACGTAGCAATTTTCGGCGTGGAGGAAGTTTCTCAACTTATCGCGCAGATTATCAATCAAGCATATAATTCGTGGCTTAAGCAACGCATGGGAGAACCGTTAAACGTAGTCGCTCATGTCGTAAGGGGGGGGGTTATACCGCCAAATATCGGTGCAATTGGTAACGCCGCGATTTTAAATCCCGTGCAATTCGCCGCGCTGTATCATAAAAAGCTGATTGACAAAATTATTTTTCCGCGCGAACTTTGTATCGGTCAACAGCCGATGTTAGCTCAGTTACAAGCATTAGGCGTAAGCGTTGACGATATGTACATTACCGAAAGGTTAAACGTAAACAATAACGTGACAAATTTTTTGGCGCCGTACACTGCCGCAAAATATCTGCCGTACTTGGAATTTCACATTGCCGACCATTGCAACATGAACTGTAAGTACTGCGAACATTATTCCGGCTTGGTGAAAACGCCGAAATTTACCGATTTAAAAAGATTTACGCGGGATTTGGAGCAACTGCATAAATTTATTGACGATATCGGAACGATACGAATTTTAGGCGGCGAACCGCTGCTTAATCCCGAAGTCAACGAGTATGTTAAACTCTGTCGCAGGCTTTATCCTTTTGCAAATATTTTTGTCGTGACGAATGCAATTTTACTGCCGAAAATGTCCGACGAATTTTTCAACACGCTAAAAGAAAATCGCGCGGGTATACACATTTCATTTTATCCGCCGCTTGAAAGTAAAATGCCTGCCATAAAAAAACTTCTGCAAGAAAAAGGCGTATGGTTTTCGGTATCTGACGAACCTGCCAAAATTTTTACGATTAAGCAGACGCTGACACGGCATGAGCATAAGAGAGAAGTTTTCTTGCAATGTTTTCAGTCGCATTGCCATAACATTTACGAAGGCAAAATTAGCGCGTGTTTCCTGCCGTTCACAACGAAATATTTCAATGAGTATTACGGAAAAAATTTGCCGGAGGACGGCGCGCTTGATTTGTACGAAGACGGCTTGACTACCGAAAGGTTGAAAAGATTTTTATTGACGCCGTTTGAGCGTTGCAGTTACTGTACGCCGCCGGTTGAGGCGAAATGGGACACGGTTAAATATCCCAGTCCGATAACAGATTGGACGAATGATCATTTAGCTAAATTTGCAGATTAGAAATTTAAAATTTAAAATTTGAAAGGGGATTGTGCCAAAGATAATGCTGGAGCAAGTAAAAGAAGCGTTTAGTAGAAATAAGCTGAAAAAATTAATTGCGCTGATAATGTCAATGGCGCTGTGGGTTTACGTAATGGGCTCACAAAATCCCGTGATTGAAGACAGCTACAATGTGAAAGTTCGCATAAGAAACGCGCCGTCGGAGTACAAGGCATTTTATGAAGAGCAGGACGCGAAAGTAAAACTCAGTGCGCCGCGTTCGTACTTTATTGACTACAACGAAGGCGACATTCACGCTTACATTGATATTTCCGATTACGGCGAAGGCGAATACGATTTACCTATTGAGGCGTCATACCCAAAAGGTTTTGAGTTAAATGAAATTTCGCCTAAAACAGTTCACGTAAAAATTGAACCGATAATCGAACAGTCAATGGAATTACAACTCATTGTAAACGGCTCACCGAAACAGAATACTTTTATAAAAAGTATCGATTCACTGAAAGATGTCGCGGTTGTGGGACCGAAAAATATGCTTGAGACCGTACGAAAAGTGTCCGGCTACGTTATAATTGCCGGTGAAAGCGACGATTTTGAAATGGACGTGCCTTTAAGTGCGCTTGATGAAAATGGGCGTGAAGTGCCTATGGTACGCGTCATACCTAACACGATAAGAGTTTTTGTCGACCTTGAAGAAGGCGCAAAAAAAACCTTGCCGATTGTTGCAAATGTAACTGCACCTGCAGGCAAGGAAATTTCTAAAATTACGGTAAGTCCCGAAAACGTAGAGGTTGAAGGCTTGAAAGAAGTT
>JAFTEG010000160.1 GCA_017453765.1 Selenomonadaceae bacterium | reverse complement strand
CGGCGTAATTTATTTTGATATTAATGCCGAATCAGCGACGGATAATTTGCCCGACGATTCGCAGGAAGAAAAAATTGTCGACGCGATTAAAACTGCCGACGGTAAAATTATCGTGACACTTCTCAATGAAGGCGGCGAACCTATGGCGTACGTCTACAATAAGGACTACAAAAAAATTCGCCTTGACAGCGATTTTGCGTACCGGCTTATTGACGAAGGTCGCGCAGAAAAAATTTCGCCTGCCGAATTTGACGCGATGATTAATCCGCCTGACGTTGACGCTAAAAAATCTGCGCGGGAGCTTGAAAAAATTATCAATATGGCGTTACGCATTAAAAAGCAGTTTGCAAACGCCTATGTCACGGCGGACGGTAAATTTATGTTTTACGCAGATCATGGCGGCGTGACAATGGAACAAGGCGCTACAAAGTGGAACCCTACATTTTACGTAGTCAGCAAGGATTTATTTTCTCCGCGTGTAAGCCTTGACATTATTACGCAGGAAGTTATTCCGCAAAATGTTTTTGTCGAGATAACGAAAGAAGACCTTGCTAAGGCGCGGCGAATCGCTAAGACAAGCGGCACGGCGGCGGCGTTAAAATATCTTGAGCCTGCTAAAATATCTTGATCCTGCCACCTAAAATTTTTTCGGCATATAATTAATTTTCAAGTCTCGGCTACGGTCGGGACTTTTTTTATTTGTAAACTTAGAGGGGGTTTGTAAATTCAAACTTTGTTATTTAAAGGTGCTGATGCTTTTGATTGTAAAAAAATGCCGACAATAGGAATTGCCGACACAAAGTATATTGCAAATATTTTTTAATATAAGCCGACTATTTCAGCCTAAGCGCTGTTGTTGCTTTGTAAGTGCCTCCTGCCAAACGGTTTTGAAAGGCACGTTATTTTTTTCTGCAAGGCGGCGGCAGTATTCATATTCCGGCGTAATGGAAACAATTTTGCCGTCGTAGGCGCTCACCTTGCACTGAACTTCGCCGTAACGTGTATCAACCCGCGCCATTTTTCTCACGGCTTCAATGCGCTTTTCCACGTTAATTACGCGCAGACCGATAGTCGTAGTTTCTTCAAAAATAATTTTCGTACACGCGTCCTGTTTGTCGGTTTCTACCAGCACGCAAAGCATATGCGCGGGGCGATTTTTTTTCATATAGATATTTTCCGTCCACACGTCAAGCGCACCTGCGGCAAAAAGTTTTTCGTACAGCCAGCCGTAAATCTGCGGATTCATATCATCAATATTCGTTTCAAGTTTAACCAGTTTGCGTGCCGTTTGTCCCTTAAATTCGCCGAAATAAATTCTAAGCACGTTTGGAATGTCAAGGTTAAGCGTCCCTGCGCCGTAACCGATTTTTTCCGAAACAAAGTCGTCCGGAATGTTCAAACTGCTTTCAGCCAGCGTGTTTACAATCGCCGCGCCGGTAGGTGTAGTCAATTCCTTTTCGGCGCCGAAACTGTAAGTTTTAAATCCCTGCAACAATTCAGCCGTCGCGGGAGCAGGTATAGGCATTAAACCGTGCGCGCATTTCACAAAGCCGTGACCCGTGTTAATACGTGACACGAAAACTTTTTTAATTTCAAGGTAGTCAAGGCAGATCGCACAGCCTAAAATGTCGATAATCGAATCAATCGCTCCGACTTCGTGAAAGTGAACTTCCTCCGCCGGTACGTTATGAACCTTGCCTTCTGCCTCTGCAAGCTTGCCGAAAATCGCCAATGCGCAATTTTTAACCGCCGCGCTAAATTCCGTCGCGTCAATAATTTTGCGAATGTCAGCCATATTACGATGCGAATGGTGATGCACGTGCTGATGAAGGTGGTGAATATTTGCAGGCTGATTTTCATGATGTTCATGCTCATGTTCGTGCAAAAGTTTAACGTCGAAGTAAGCGGCACCGATACCGTTTTTTGACACGTCGGAAAATTCAAGTTCGTATTCGTCGCCGAGATTTAATTTTTCAAATTCGCCGCGCAGATATTTTTCCGGAACGCCGAGTTGCAGGCAAGCGCCAATGAACATGTTGCCGCTTATGCCGGACGCGCAGTCTAAATATAAAGCTTTCATAAATTTTTATCGCTCCTAAATTAGCTTAGAGAGACTAGCCCCTAAACCCTAACCGCTAAACCTATACCACGCCGCGCAGATTCCCTCGACCGATACCATACAAGAACCAATCGCATTAAGCGGCTGACAAACTTTTTTAAACAGTGGACATTGTTTCGGCGTCACGATTCCGCGCAGTACTTCGCCGCACCGACAGGCAGTCTTACGCGTAACTTTTTCAACTTCAACTGGCATAATTCTTTCAATGTCGAAGTCCGCAAACTCGTCACGAATTTTTAAGCCGGACTGCGGAATTACGCCTAAGCCGCGCCATTCGTCATCAGCCGTTTCAAAAACCTGCGCCAAAATCTTTTTCGCCGTCACGTTGCCTTCCGCCTTCACGACGCTTTTATATTCGTTGTCAACTTCCGCGCGTCCTTCGTCAACCTGCCGCAGTAAATTTATCAGCGCCAATAAAATTTCTTCCGCCTCAAATCCGGCTACCACAGAAGGCAGGTTTAAAAATTTAAATGCGTTCGTACCCAAAACTACGGCAACGTGACCCGGCAGTAAAAAGCCGTCAACACGTACCGCCGAATCACTCAGCAACATTTTAAGTGCAGGCGGTACCAATTTCTGCGCGGAGAAGAAAAATAAATTTCGCACGCCTTGAGCCTTCGCCGCCAAAATTACCGCCGCCGTAGTCGGTGCCGTAGTTTCAAATCCCACTGCCAAAAATATCACGCGCTTTGTTGGATTTTCAGCCGCGATTTTTATACAGTCCATCGGCGAATAAATTACGCGAATGTCAGCGCCGTTCGCCGATACCTCTGTTAAATTCGTCTTACTGCCCGGTACTTTCAACATATCGCCGAAAGTGGCAATTATGACGTCGGGAAGTTGCGCATAAAAAATCGCCTTGTCAATGTATTCGTCACAAGTCACACACACGGGACAGCCGGGACCGGATACCAATTCGACATTCGGCGGCAGAATTTGACGTATGCCCGCGCGAAATATCGATACCGTATGCGTGCCGCAAACCTCCATAAAGCGAAGGGGACGTTTACCTTTGGCAAGGCGTTCAATTTCTTTTACAAGTGCATTTGCCATTAATTAATACCGTTTATTAGCTTAGAGATTTTAATTTTTAATTCTTAATTCTGAATGCTAAATTCTAATTTATTTAAAATTTCGTCGCGCAGTTTTACCTCTTCTTCATCAACAACCTGCATGGCAAAACCCGCGTGAATTAAAACGTAATCGCCGACCTTAGCATCGGGCAAAAGCATTAAGCTTGCGTCGCGTTTCACGCCGGATTTTTCAACCGTCGCCAGTGTGTCTTTTATTGCAACGATTTTTGCCGGAAATGCCAAACACATTTATTACATCACTCCATGTTAGCTTAGAGCTTAGAGCTTAGAGCTTAGGGCTTAGAGCTTAGGGCTTAGAGCTTAGAGCTTTCAGCTTTCTGTTCCCTGTTCCCTAATCCCTGTTCCCTAAAATTCGCCTTAGATTGGAATTTTTCGCGGTTGACGATAAATCTATCGTGCCGACCGTTAAACACCTCTCCTGCGGCGTCTGACGCAGTTACAGCGAATGTCAATTTACGTCCGTCCACTTCTACAAGCTCCACTTCAACGCGAACTTTTAAACCTACAGGCGTCGGCGCGGTATGATTCACGTCAAGACTTATACCGACGCTGGTATATTCGGCAGGTAAAAATTTTTCCGCTAAAGTAGCCGCCGCCTCTTCGACAAGGCAAATTAATTTCGGCGTCGCCAAAACCTTCAAACTGCCGGACTTCATTGCAAGCGCCGTATCAGATTCGGTTACGGTAATTTCGATAAAATTTTTTTCGCCGACCTTTAAATTGTCAAAATTCAATTTCCAACCTCCGGAATAAATTTATTTTTGAAAAGCTCAATGAAATTTCTGCCGGCAGTGGAAAGCGTCTGATTCTTAAGCCACGAAACGACGGTATGAGTAGCCATTTCCGGTTCGACAAGGCGCTTGTAAATTAAATCGCCGTCTGTCAAAAGTTTTTTGCTTGATATCGGTATCATCGCCGTGCCGAGATTCATTTTAACCATAAGCAAATCTTGTACAATGCTGTCCGAAACGCAGAGAATTTTCGGTTCAAAGCCGACCTTGCGACAATTCGCCTCAAAGATTGACTTCCAACGCAGGGGGATTATCAGCGGTTCATCCTTCAATTCAATCAGCTTTACGACATCTTTTTCATCGCCGCAGGCAAATTTTTTATTCATAACCATGACAAGGGGTTCATTCGGCAGTATCAGAAGTTCGTAGGCAAGGTTGTCAACTTGCGTGCGGGTAATGGCGATCTCGATTAAGCGGCTGTCGAGAAGTTCCAAAATACGCGCGCCCTCCGACTCCCAAATTTCAAAAGTAATGTTGGGGTAAAGCGCGTGAAATTCAGAAATTAAATCCGGCAGAATCATAGCGCCGGAAGTGGTTATGGTGCCGATACGAAGGGAGCCTTTTGACCCCGTGCCGATTTCGGTAATTTCGCGGACGGTGCCGTCAACCATACCGAGAATGTTTTCAACGCGTTCATAAAGTACGCGTCCTGCTTCTGTCAGTCTGATTCTGCGCGAGCCGCGTTCAAAAAGTTTCACATTCAATTTTTCTTCCAAGCGTTTCATTTGCCGACTGAGTGCGGGTTGCGCGACGCCGAGACGTTGTGCCGCGTGACTTATGTTGCCTTCTTCAACTATGGTAAAGAAGGCGCGCATATCCTTCAGCCCCATGCTCTGTTCCATATAAAAACACATCTCCTAAAAAATTTT
>JAFTEG010000159.1 GCA_017453765.1 Selenomonadaceae bacterium | reverse complement strand
CGGTTTAAGCGTTACGCCGCGAGTCAGTGGGCACTGTAATTCAGACTTGGCGCACTGCCGCTGGTTAATGCCGCTCTTGAATTTTAATTTTATCGCGTTGACTTATTCAACAGCCCCTAATTCCTTGCCTGCCGTAGTCTCAGTGACAGCGTTTCAGGGCGTTACTCCTTCATTCCACTGTTCGTGTGTAAAGTTCTGCCGTTATTAGGCGGCGTGCATACTTTTCATATACAAACGTGTCGCACGGTATCCGGTGATTCTTCTAATACGTTCAAACTTTTCGCCTTGCAAAATGTAATCGACATCGACCTTGCCGTCGTCGCAAAGCTTGACTTCAATGCTTTTCAGCGGCTCCGCAGTACGCTCTTTCACGTAGTCAATATACTTCTGCGCGTCCTGCGCGGTGAACTCGTCAAGCCCCATGACGTTGACTTCTACGCCTTCAATTTTTATCATACAATCACCACCTTTCTGCACTTAAAAATTTTTTAATATGGTGGCGTTTACGCCATTGTGACTTTGCGTAGACGCCGGAAATGCCGCGCCAGCTATTTTAAGGTTGTAACGTAGACTTACCGACAGCGGCTAATTTTGTTTATCAGGCATTAAAACGGTACGAATCGGGAACGGAATGTTAATACCCTCTTCGCGGTAGCGTTTTGTAATCGCCATGATAAATTTGTGTCTAAGCATTAATTGATTTTGAAATTTATGTGCGTGTAATATCGCATTGAAATTTATGGACGAATCGGCGAACTCTGTAAAAAATATCTTAGGTGCAAGGGGATTTATATCGACGCCTTCAGAATTTATCGCCGGTTCATAGTCGTCAACTTCAATCATGATATCGCGTGCAACTTCAATCGTGACGCGTTCAACCTGCTCCAAGTCACTTTCATAGCCGACGCCGATAGGTACGACGATTATAACGTCTTCGCGCGGGCGGGAATAGTTTACGCTTGTGGAGCCGGCAATATCTTTATTCGGTATAACAATGACAGTGCCTTCATTTGCCGGCATAATTGTGGTAAAGCGCCAGTTCATGTCAACTACGCGACCTTCATTAGATCCGATTTTTATAAAGTCATTTACCTTAATCTGTTTCGACAAAAGAATTTGTACACCTGCGAAAATATTTTGTAACGTGTCTTGAAGACCAAGTGCCGCCGCCATACCGCCGACGCTCATTGCCGCAAGAATCGGCGCTATTGAAATTCCGTAGTATTGCAGGATAATCAAGCCGCCCGACGCGTAGATAAAAACTTTTAAAATCGTACTCATCAGCGTTGACTGTGACGCGGCGCCCGACGTTGAAAATTTCATATTGATAAAGCCGGAAACCGTACGTTCAACCACGCGCGTTATCGTGAACATTATGCTGGTGAAAAGCAGGTACGACAAAAGTTGCCTTATTGTGTCCGGCATATGACTGGTGTTTACTACCCAGTACAAGCCGATAACCATACACAGTGAAACGGGGACGCCTTGAATCGCGCGGTAGAATATTTCCTTAATGCTTGACGTTTCAGTTTTTTCAAGTCGCGCCGCTCTTCTTATCAAAGCGCGGTTTATCGCTATGCCGACAAAAAGTGAGATAATCAAAATGCAAATCGGAATTACCAGGTATTGCAGTAATTCAATAAAATCCATTTCGATAAGTTTTACCAGTACTTCCAAAAAAAATTCCTCCTATATCTTCGCTTGAAATTCTCGGTCAATCATTTCAATTTACCTGAAATTCTCTGTCGAGCATTCCATACAAGATAAGATTTTCATAAACGCCGTTTGTAAAAATTATTTCGCGCATAACGCCTTCACGCTTAAATCCCAAACTTTCATAAAGGTGTATGCCTACAGAATTATACTCTTTGCAGTCAAGAAAAGCACGGTGACATTTTTTCACACCGAAAATCCATTTCAGCAAAAGTGTAAACGTTTCGCGACCATAGCCGCAATTTTTTTTGTCTATTATGCCTTGAGTAATCTCAATCTTATTGTGGGGATTATCAAGCTCACTAAGCATAAAGTAGCCGACTGCAACGCCGCTTTCAATTTCTTCAATGATAACGTCCATATTCTTCGTGCAGTCCGAATTTAAAATTTTTGTATGAAATTCTTTACTGAACGGCACGATAAATTTAACATTTTCCGGCTTAACCTGCAAGTCCAAGATAAAGTTTAAATCAGACATTTCAGCGCGGCGAATACGAAGGCGGTCACCTTCAATTAAAATCATTTGAATCACTCCGCATTTCTAATAGGTGCTGTTGATAAATTCAAAATAAAAAAAACGGCGCGGATGTACCGTAGCTGTAAATTTTTGCGCCAAAAGAAAGTAGGTTAAAAAATTTATAAAAAATTTATAAAAAACTTATCAGCAGTCTCTAACCAAAAAAATCCCCGCTCTGACATGAACGGAGATTTAACTTTTATTGTCACGAAAAATTTTTTATACCGCGTTAGCCAAATCCTTGCCGAGTTTTTCGCAATTAGCAAGCGCGTCATCGTCAGGTGCATTTTCGGCAGTCACGGTACCGATTAACTTAGCGCCGGCTTCTTTCGTGCGATCTGCCCATGCTTCCATCCACGCGCCGCCGCCCCAGCCGTAGGAGCCGAACAATGCAACGGTTACGCCGTCTATTTTTTCTTCTGCTTCGGTGAAAAACGGCTCGAAGGAATCTTCCTCCAAAACTTCATCACCCATTGCAGGGCAACCGAAAATAAAGCCGTCGTACTTGGACATTTTGTCTGCGGAAAAGTCATCAACTTGAAAGAGGTCAACCTCATTCGTCACGCTTTTAACGCCTTTTACAACGGCATCCGCCATTGCTTCGGTGTTACCCGTGCCGCTCCAAAACACGACTGCAATTTTGCTCATTAAAATCATCCCTTCAAGAAATTTTCGCCGCAAATATTATCATAGCCCTTTCCTGCCGTCAATATTTTTTTTAGGGAAGAGGGATTAGGGAAGAGGGATGAGGGAAGAGGGATTAGGGGCTTGGGGCTAGGGGCTAGGGGCTAGGGAAAATGGAAGAGAAATTCTGTTCCCTGTTCCTACTTAATTTCATTCAAACGCGTTGCCAAAGTCGCGGCGTCTTCGTCACCTTCAACCGGCGTAATAATAGCTTGACTGCCGAGATAAACCGTGCCGTTTGAAACAGTCGCCTCCTGCTTGTCATAACCCCTGTGATAAGCGGCGGCAAGGTTACCCAGCACAAAGTACGCGCGTTCGGCTGAGGACATTTTACCTACCGGCGCAGGCGTCACGAACGCTTTTTTGTTCACAAGCACGACGCCTTTCTTGTCAACTTCTGCGTGCTTTTTACTGTATTCATAAAGTTTTTTGCCGTAATTGTCGCGGCGCTTTGAACTGTCGGGGTGATCGGACGGATTGAAAAAGCTTTCTATGCCGGAGCGCTTATGCCCCTTTTCAAGATCCACAAACTTCTGCATAACTGCGGCAGGCGCGCCCAAATTGTAATTCGTGTTCAAAATATAATCCCACGCCAAATTGTCCGCTTCAGCCTCTTTGCCGCGTCCGTAGTCCGCAATGGTATGCGTAAGGGCAAGTGAACCGATTAAATTGGCAAGAGTTGTACCGCCTGCAACGGCAACGCCTACCTGCGCCAAAAGTTGCTGATTGAGATTATTTTTAATCGAACTTGCGGCGTGATCTTTTTGCCCGTGACCCATTTCGTGACCGACAATCGCGGCAATTTCGTCGTCCGAATCTATGTAGTTAAACGTCCCGCGATTAACCATCATGACGTGACCCATACCGCAACCGGCGTTCAAAGTGTCATTTTGCGATATGAAGTAAAGGTACGGCTTGCTTGTAATCGTGCCGTCAACTTTTGCAACGGCTGCTGACAAATTCGACATAATTCTATCAAGTCTCGCGTTAAGCTCGTAATCTTCCTCAACGCCGTATTCTTCACGGAATTTTTGATAAAGCGCTTGCCTGCCTTCTTCCGTGTTATTAATCATGTCAATTTGCTTTTTAACCTGATTAATCTGTTCATTCGCGGCAATGACGCCGACGCCTATGCCAATCGCGTCGCCTAAGCCGATAGCCTCCGCAGTAGGTGTAACAATTAAAGCGGTACCCAACGCGGCGGCAGTTACACCGGCTGTAATTTTTTTCGCCAACTTTTTAACGTTCATACTCCTCAACCTCCAATCTGACGTTCAGCCAAAATCGGACATCTACGCCAAAAATTTTTCAATGCGTTTAAGTGCGGCAGAAATTTTTTCAATGCTCGTCGCATAGGAACAACGTACATGACCGGTGCCGGATTTGCCGAAGGCGGTACCGGGTACAAGTGCCACACGTTCAGTGCGAATAAGTTTTTCCGCAAAATCTTCCGCCGTCATGCCGGTAGACGTAATGTCGGGGAAAATGTAAAACGCGCCTTTCGGTTCAAAACATTTCAAACCCAATTTATTCAGCCCGTCGTAAATCAAATTCCGCCGCCTGTCGTATTCGGCAACCATTTTCTTCATATACTTTTCGCCGTGCTTTAACGCCTCAATCGCGGCAATCTGCGCGGTAACCGGCGCACAAAGCATGGTGTATTGATGAATCTTAGTCATTGCGGCGATACAATCTTCAGTGCCCAACGCGTAGCCGATACGCCAACCTGTCATTGCGTAGGCTTTACTGAAACCGTTCAACAAAATCGTCCTGTCGCGCATATTCGGCATTGCGGCAAAACACTCATGCAAGCCACTGTACGTCAAGTCGCCATAAATTTCATCTGAAATTACAACCAAGTCATGCTTTTCGGCAAATTCCGCGATACGTTGCAAGTCCCGCCGCGTCATTATCGCGCCGGTAGGATTGTTGGGGTAGCCGATTAACATTGCCTTAGTTTTCGGCGTCAAGTGCGGTTCCAACTCTTCCGGCGTAATGCGAAATTCATTTTCAAGTTTAGCCGGCACTGAAACGGGTACGCCGCCTGCCAAGACAGTGCAAGCTTGATAGGAAACATAGCAAGGCTCCGGTATTAAAACTTCGTCGCCGGGTTCAATAATCGCGCGTAAGGCAATATCAAGCGCTTCACTCACGCCGACGGTTACCAGTACGTCAGTATCGGAATCGTATTCAAGATTGTAAAGGCGCTTGTAGTGTTTGGCAATTTCTTTTCTAAGCTCCGGCATACCGCGATTGGCAGTGTAGCTCGTGTAGCCGCGTTCAAGTCCATAAACGCAACTTTCACGAATTGACCAAGGGGTTATGAAGTCCGGTTCACCTACGCCGAGAGAAATTACGTCGTCCATCTGCGCGGCAATGTCGAAAAATTTTCTTATGCCGCTCGGCGCGATTGATTTAACCGAAGTACTAAGCTTGTCGCTCCACGTCACGGCGTAACCACCAACCTTCGGTCTTGTTCTTCGTCCTCTAAAATTATGCCGTCCTTTTTATACTCTTTCAGCAGGAAGTGACTGCGAGTCTGCGTAACGCCTTCTATTGTCGAAAGGCGCGTTGCAACGAAGGTAGAAATTTCTTTCAGCGATTTTCCCTGCACTTCGACAAGTAAATCAAAATTGCCGCTCATAAGGTAAACGGCGCGAACTTCGTCAAAGCGGCAAATTCTTTCTGCCAGCGCGTCAAAACCTACCTCACGTTGCGGCGTCAAATTTATTTCAATGACTGCCGTGACAAATTCTTCACCGTAGCGCTCCCAATTAATCAGCGTGTTGTAGGAGAGAATTATTTTTTCCTGTTCAAGCAGTGCTATTTGCGATTTAATTTCTTCTTCCGGCACTTGCAACATGGAGGCAAGCTCTGCCGTAGAAATTCTTGCGTTGCCTTGCAATATTTCCAAAAGTTCTTTCATTAAAACATTCCCTTCGGGTTAGTTAGGAGTTAGGAGTGAAGAGTGAAGAGTGAGGAGTGAGGAGTGAAGAGGGTTCTAGTCCCTAACCCCTAGCCCCTAACCCCTAGCCCCTAAAACCTAAATCCTATTTCTGCGTACTTGTAAGTTGCTGATAAATGAAGTCGGCAAGACCAATACCGCCGTCCATCGCCATTTGCTTAGTCAACTCTTCGTGATACATATCGCGGTAAATGTCCATTGCGTTATCATCGCCGTAAAGCTCATCTTTCGGCACGGTCTTCCACATGTCATTGTACAGCATTTTAAGCATAAGCGCTTCCAATTGTATGGAGGCGTCTTTAATGTCTTGGTTACGTTGCGCAATTTGTTCGTCCGTCATTATGCCTGACTTAGTAGCTTGGTCAAGGCGTTTATGTGCGGCGTCCAATTCTGCTTGAAAGCGTCCTTCTTGCTGAATAAGGTGTGAACCGGTAGCCGCCGAGTTTGTGGGATTCATCTGCGGCATTAAAAGTGAACCGTCTATCTGCATAATTTATCACCTCTGATGTTAGCTTAGAGCTTAGAGCTGAAAACTATCGATCCATCGATCTATTGATCTATCGATCCAGCTACTAAATAATTTCTAAAGTCGCGTGAATGGCACCCGCCGCCTTCATAGCCTGCAAAATCGAAATGCAATCGCGCGGCGTAGCACCAACCGCATTAAGCGCACCTACAATGTCATTAATATTCGCCGTAGGTGACATTACGATTGAATTGGAAGTCTTTTCATCAACTTCCGTGTCGCCGTTGCTTGTAACAATGGTCGTGCCGTACGAGAAGGGGTTAGGCTGTGATGTTTCAGTGTCGCGCGTGACTTTGATTGACAAGCCGCCTTGAGTTATCGCGCATTCGTCAACCGTCACGTTGCCGCCCATAACTATGGTACCGGTACGCTCATTTACAACAATCTTTGCAATGTTGTCCGGCAGTACCTCAAGCTCTTCAATCGACGCAATGAACTCTACAACATTCGTACGGTAATAGCCGGGTATAAGGATATCGACGCGCCCCGCATTAGCCGCCTTCGCCGCACCCATGTAATTTTGATTAATGGCGTCGGCAATGCGTGCCGCCGTAGTAAAATCTGCATTTGAAAGGCTGAGTGAAATTTGTCCGCGCGTACCGATTTCATCTTCCACCGTACGTTCAACGATAGCGCCGTTTGGCGTCGTACCTACGGTCGGAAAATTTCTTTGCGCACGGTTACCGCCTGAACCTGCGACAAAACCGCCTGTTGATACCGGTCCTTGTGCAACGGCATAAACTTCACCGTTCGCCGCTAACAAAGGCGTCTGAATAAGCGTGCCGCCTTGAATACTTTTTGCGTCGCCCATTGCGCTAACCGTAACGTCTATAACGTCACCTTCGCGTGCAAATGGCGGCAGTGTTGCCGTAACCATTACCGCCGCAACATTTTTAGCTTTCCAGTCCGAGTCGTCGACGGTTATTCCGAAATTTCGCAACACCGAGATAGTTGAATTAATCGTCTGCGCAATTTTATCGGAGTCACCCGTACCCTGCAGACCCATTACAAGTCCGTAACCCATTAACTGGTTACTGCGTACGCCTTGTATTCTTGCAATGTCTTTTATTCGCGTTGTTGCCGATTCGGCAAATACCGTCGAACACATCAGCGTTAAAAGTGCAAGCAACGCCATTGCTGAAAATATTTTTTTCATAAGTATTACCTCTCTAGGCAAATCTCAAAGCCGGTTCTGAAGTGATTCCGCCACTAATTTCTGTTTCAGCAAGTACATCAAAGTTTTTTTCGACGAACTGAACACCATAACGATACCAATCATCGCCTTCGTCAAAAATAGCGTAGCATTCTCCGAATTTGTCAGAGATTTTTTTTGCACTGTAAACTTTACCCTTAATAAATGAAACTTTTTTTTCGTCGCCTATGTACCTTAAATTCATCATTATCACCCGCCGTCTAAAACTTTTGTTTATATTCCACTTTGCCAATATCCTTGCACTGATACCAATGCACTTCTTCGACACTTTCGGTAACTCCGTCTGTAACAACGGCAGTACCTCTGACCTTGTACCAATCTTTGGATTTTGTTTTTTCACCGTTAGGCAAAGGATAATCTCTTATCAACCTTTCTACTTCGCGAATTTCTTCGCCGGAGGCAATGACTTTAACACCTGTAACAGTTGAACCGGGTTTTAAATGCAAATTTTCTTGACCTGCTACGGGTTTAGCGGCTTTCACGTAGAAAGTTTTAGCCATTGCGCCGAGACTTTGCGGGATTATAAAATTTTCTTCAAAATCGTTATACATTTTAGTTTAGAAAAGGAAGTTGAAAACCTGCGTCAAAATACCCTGCCGCTGTTTGGCGTTAAGCGGACCTTTGCCGTCAAATTTAATCGTGGCGTCAGCAACTTTGTAAGAAGGTATCGTGTTATCCATAAGCACATCGTCACGGCGAATTATTCCGCGCAGAGTAATTTTATGTTCGTCACGGTTTTGCCAAATTGACTGCGTACCTTCGACAATCATGTTATCGTTCGGCAACACTTCAACTACGGTGACCGTAATTCTGCCGCTGTAGCGATTGGTATCGCTTGCCGAGCCGTCCGCCTCAAATGAATCACTGCCGCCTGCAGAGGCCGCCTTCAAAAAGCGAAAAATGCCTACGCCCGCGTCCAAATTTATTTCCGAAGTTTTTGAATTTGTCCTTGACTTTGTAGCGGTTTGCGTAGTCGATTCGCTTATGACAATGGTTAAAATGTCGCCGACGTTTCGCGCCTTTTTATCGGCATAAATGCTGTGTGTGCGGTCTTGCCAAAGTGATCGTGCTTCGCCGGTTGAAAACGCCGTTACGCCGAACATTAATGCCAATGTCACGACAAAAATTTTTTTCCACATCAATAAATCACCTCTTTGTTAGTTAGTAGTTAGGCGGTGTTGAATAACTCAAAATTGAAAAATTTGCAAATTACGTAACAGCCGCAATTATGGCGGGGCGCACAAGGACGTGCGCCCGTCCGCGCAAGTCGCCGGACGCGACTTCTGCGGACATGTTTCTTTTTGTTACT
>JAFTEG010000158.1 GCA_017453765.1 Selenomonadaceae bacterium | reverse complement strand
TTTAATTTTATAGCGTTGAATTATTCAACAGCCACTAGTAGTTAGTAGTTAGTAGTACTCACTACTCACTATTTACTATTTACTACTCGCTATTTATACAATTTTATAAAAGGCGCCGTATAATTGAAGTCAACGTACTCAACCGCATTGGGATTGGTATCAATGTCGCGCAGAAAATCCTCCGTCAACTTCGCCTTTTCATCAAGCCTTTCAAGCGCGCCAATACGAATTTGCACCGGTCTTTCCGTCGCAGTGTACGCCACAACGTAATTTTCCGCAACTATCGCCACTTCAGAAATTTTATTAAGCGACGCGGCGTCAAGCAACTCCAAAAAATCTAAAATCTTTTGTACGTGTTCATCCTCTACGTCGTCGCCAATGTACAAGTCTTTAATCAGCGCACCGGTTATCATCGGAATTTTCATCTCGCGCAGATTTTTATAGCTGTCCAAAATCTTGCCGTGCTTGTCAATGTCAAGATAGCCGTAATTGCAGACAACAGTTGCAATCGGCATTCGTTCGACAACAATTACTTCCAAAGTATGCGGCAGGGAGCGGCGAACGGTAACATCTTCAATGCGTACGTCATTAAGAAGACGTCCCGCAACTTTGTCAGTTTCCAATTTGAAAAGCGGCTCGTTAATGTAAATGTCGCCGACTTTTAAAATATCGTCAACCGTCAAGTAAGTGGAGCCGGTAAGCTTGACTTCCTGCAACGTGAAAATCGGCAGGTACACCAGCATGCCTAAAATTATTCCGCAAAGTAGGAGAAAGATTATTCCCTTGACAAGGCGCTTACCACTTCTGCGCGGTTGCTTTTTAACAATTTCAGCCATAAAGTTTTCCTGTTAGGTGTTAGGGGCTAGGGGTTAGGTAGTAGAAAATCTGTTCCCTATTCCCTAATCCCTGTTCCCTAAATCATATTCTTTTCGTAGGCGTCATAAAGCGATTTAAGCTCTTCAATCTTCTGATAAATGACAATCTGCAAATCGGACGCCTTATCATACCTGCCGGTTTCCAACGCCCTAATCAGACTGGTGAAAAGTGAATTTTGGTCAATCGAATCCTTAGCAAGTTCCGCACGCAACATAAAAATTTTATTCCAATTATAAGCATCTTTATCCGTAACAAAAGGCGCGTCAATTTTTTTTGCTTTACGTACCAATTCGCGCATTTCCGGCAAAATTCGTGAGATTAATTCCGTTTTCCAACGAAGTAAGGCGCCTTCACGAAAAGCGTTGATAATACGTTCATGCAACGCGCCGCCGGAGGAAATGACTTTGACTTTGTCGGGGAATTTGTCAAGCGCCGCGATATTTTCCCAAACAGTGGCAGGCGGCGTGCCGAAAAGTTTATTTCTTTCATCTTCGGTGTAAGCCTCGTAAACGTCCTCTTCACTTCTGTAGGCGCGATCTTTTTCAAGGTAAAAACCTTCCTGCCCAGCGTCTTTTGAAAGTTCCGCCAAAAGTTCATCGGTCGTATGCGTGACAGACATTTTTATACCGTCGAGAATCGCCGAATACGCGGCGGCAAGTACAAGGTAGGTGTTTGTATATGGATTGCAGGCGCGAAGTTCAAAACGCGTTGCCATAGGATTTTCAAGGTCACGAATCAAGCCTGCAAGAATTGTACGGTTACGGCTGGGAAATTTCGGCGTGTAACCGAGTGAAGTCACGATACAAACCGGCGCTTCAAAACCGGGCTTAAGGCGGTTAAGTGAATCATTCGTGGCGCTGACAAAGGGGCTTATGACTTCGTAATATTTCAGCAGTCCCATTAACGCGCCGAATCCCGCCGCACTCATGTAATCTTGCTCAGGATTTTTCGCGGCGAAGAGATTGTACATTTTGCCTTCCGCAGTTATCGCGGCAAGACCAATGTGCGTATGTTCGCCGTTACCTGCAAGACCAATCATCGGCTTGGCTTTAAAGCTGACTTCAAGACCGTTGGCGCGGAAAATTTCTTTAACTACGGTACGAACCAAAATTTCATTGTCCGCCGCCTGCACAGCGTCTGAAAATTTCCAGTCAATCTCCAACTGTTCGCATACGTGCGTTAAATGTCCCGACTCATCAATCTGCGCCTTAAGTCCGCCAACTTCTTTATGTCCCATTTCGACATCTAAGCCGTACTTGTCCAATTCAATCAGACTTTGTTCAAGAGCACATCTCACGGCGCCGTGCGTGCGTTCCCAGTACTGCTCCTGCATAACCTGCGACGCGCTCATTTCTTCTACAGCCGCTTCTTCAAGGGGAGTTTTAACCCAAAATTCAAGCTCCGTTGCAGAAGTAAATGCAATGTCCGCGAC
>JAFTEG010000157.1 GCA_017453765.1 Selenomonadaceae bacterium | reverse complement strand
GATGAAAGAGGACGGCGCCGATTATGACACCGTGCTTAAAGAGGCGCAGGCAAAAGGTTACGCGGAGGCTAATCCCGCCGCTGACGTTGAAGGTAAAGACGCCGCGCGCAAAATTGCAATTCTCGCGTCAATCGCCTTTAACTCCCGCGTGAAGTTTGAAGATGTTTCAATGGAAGGCATTACGAAAATTACACCGGAAGATATTCGCTACGCCGCGCAGTTGGGCTACACGGTGAAACTTTTGGCAGTCGGCAAAGAGTCCGACTTAGGCGTAGATGTTCGCGTTCATCCCGTACTTTTGCCGAATAAGCACCCCCTTGCGTCTGTCAACGGCGTATTCAATGCAATTTTCGTACGCGGCAATCCGATTGATGAAGCTATGTTCTACGGTCCCGGCGCAGGTTATCCCACTGCCTCCGCCGTCATTTCGGACATTGTGGAAATTGCACGCGGAATTATTTTGGGCAACGTCGGCAGATTCGGCTGTACGTGCTACGAACAGAAAAATATTTGTCCGCTTGAGGAAACGGAGTCTTCGTACTTCCTGCGTCTTCTTGTAAATGACGAGCCAGGCGTACTCGGTCAAATTGCTACGGTTTTCGGCAAGATGAATGTAAGCTTGAAGTCGGTAATGCAGACGAATGAAAACATTGAAGACAGCGCGGAAATCGTCGTGATAACGCACGAAGTCAAGCACAAAAATATTTTGCAGGCGGAAGAGGAATTGAAAAAGCTGTCCTGCGTCAATAAAATTTTCAGCGTGATTCGCGTCGAGGAATAAAAGTTGAGGGATAAAATTTTCTGCGCGGAATGCGATTAAAATTTACTGATTGGTGAAATAATGGACAATGAAACTTCGTCCGCGAAAAAAGTCAAGGTGAAAGTACCCGGCACTTCTGCAAATTGCGGCTCCGGCTTTGACTGTTTGGGACTCGCGGCAACAATTTATAACGAATTTGAATTTACGTTTTTGGAAGAAAAGCGCCTTGACATTTCGGCAACCGGTGAAGGCACGGAGTTAATTCCTACAGACGAAAAAAATATCGTTTGGCAATCTGCGCGGCTTTTGATTGAGCGTGCAGGCGAAGGCGATAAAATTAAAGGCGCGGAAATTCGCATGGTCAATCACGTGCCAATGTCGCGCGGCTTAGGCTCAAGCGCAGCGGCTATCGTGGCAGGACTTGTCGGCGCAAATGCGGTGGTGGAAAATCCCTTCAGCCGTCAAGACATTTTAAAATTTGCAACGGAAATTGAAGGTCACCCCGATAACGTCGCACCGGCAATTTTCGGCGGATTTACCGTAAGCGTCGCGGAAAAAAATCAAGTTCATACATTTTCATTCCTGCCGAAGATAAAATTAAAATTAATCGTGGCTGTACCGGACTTCCCGCTGTCAACAAAAATGGCGCGTCAAGTCTTGCCGCAGTCAATTCCTCTGCAAGATGCCGTTTTCAACATTAGCCGCGCGTCAATGTTGGTCGCCGCGCTAATCGAAGGTAAAGAAAAATTTTTATCCTGCGCCTTCGATGACGCGATACACCAGCCTTATCGTACGAAGTTGGTGCCGGGCATGCAGGAAGTTTTTGCGGCGGCTAAGAAGTCCGGTGCGTTGGGCGTGGCATTAAGCGGCGCGGGTCCTTGCCTTATCGCGTTTTCGGCGGCAAGTAAGAAAATTGAAAGCGATATCGCGTCGGAAATGGTTCAGACTTTCAAACGCTTTAACGTACAGGCAGGCGCGCTGATTTTGGATTTAGACACTCACGGCGCCGTTGCAGAGCCGGTGTAAATTTTTAGGGGTTGCTGGTAAATTCCAATTAAAAACTTAGCAAATTACGTAACCGCTGCAATAAGGTGAGGCGCGCAGGGCCGCGCGCCCCGTCCGCGCAAGTCGCCGGACGCGACTTCTGCGGACATGTTTTCTTTGCTACTTTCTTTTGCGCCAAAAGAAAGTAGGTTCAAATAAAAATTTTATAAAGTTTGATTTTACAAACAGCCCCTAGAGTTAAACTTCCGATTAGGAGTCAGTGTTTTATGGAACTGCGGCAGTTGGAATATTTTTGTACGGTGAGTTCGCTGAAAAGTTTTACTAAGGCGGCTCAAATTCTTCACGTCTCTCAACCTTCCGTGACAAAGGCTGTTCAATCTTTGGAGGCGGAATTAAAAGTTACGCTTTTCGATCGCAGTCAAAAACACATAGCCTTGACGGAAGCGGGACAAGTCTTTTTAATTCACGCGCAGAAAATTTTGCAGGACGTGAAAGCCGCGCAGATTGGCATGGAAAGGTTTCAAAATCGCAACGGCGGCACAATTCGTTTCGGCATACCGCCAATGGTTGAATCGTACCTTTTTCCAAACCTTTTCATAAAATTTCAAGCCGAAAATCCTGACATTGTGATTGACTTGCGGGAGTGCAGTGACTCAATGACCGTGAAAGAAAGTTTGAAAAGCGGCGAATCGGACTTCGGCATAATTTATTTAAAGGCGGGCGAAATGCAGTGCAATTCGCTGAACCTTTTGGAAGATGAATTTTATTTGTGCCTGCCGCAGAATCATAAACTTGCAATGGCGGAAAAAATTTCGTTTAAATCTTTGCGCAATGAAAAATTTATTTTGCAACCGGCGGGAACCTTTCAAAACTTCGTGACAATAGAACGCGCGGCAAGTGCGGGGTTTTCGCCGGAAATTTTACTTTGCACGTCACAAATTAAAACCATAAAAGAATTGGTGTCAAGCGGCGCGGCAGTGTCACTTTTACCGCGATTTGCCGTAATGTCCGAATCAAATTTCAAGTTCCTGCCGGTAAATCCGCCGATAAAATTTACAATCGCCTTGACGTGGAGTAAGTTTAAAGACCTGTCGCCGCTTTCAATTCACTTTCTAAACTTTGTCGGCTCGCTCTTTCAAAAGGACAATGTACTTGCAATTTCGCAGAAAAAAATTTAATATAGTATAGACGGGAGGTGCTCCGAATTTGAAGGAAAATTTCAGTGTCGCGATAAGTTACGGCGAAAATTTGGGTTATGTCGAGTACGATAACGCGAACAAAAAAGTTGTCGTCGTGCTTGCTGACGAAGAAGGTAAACGCAAGGCGGAAGATTTTTTGTCCGCCGTGCATGAGATAAAAATTCCGCATGAAACGCTTTTGGATTTTACGTCGGAGAAAATAAATCCGCAGGCTGACGAAGAGAGCTTGAAAATCGCCTTGACGCGTCTTTGGGAAGCTACCGGCGTGCATGTTGATTGGAGTCGTCCCGTTGACTACGTTAAAGCCCATCCGCATTATTAGGGGCTAGGGATTAGGGAAGAGGGAACAGAAATTCCTAAAAGCTAAATTCTAACCCCTTGAATTGGAGTGTTAAAATTGGAAATTAAAACTGAACGCGACGGCGACAAATTGACCGTAGCGCTTACCGGTAAATTGGACGCCGTTACCGCCATTGAACTCGATAAATTTATGTCGAAAGAACTTGACGGCGTGAAAAATTTAGTCATTGACTTGAAAGATTTATTCTACATTGCGTCGGCGGGTCTTCGCATTATGTTGAAAACGCAAAAACGCATGAACAATCAAGGCGAAATGTACGTTAAAAATATTCAGCGCGACGTTCGCACCGTAATGGATATGACCGGCTTTTCGCGCCTTCTCACGTTGGAAGAGGAAGAGCGTAAACCTTTTTCCGTGTCGTTTTAACTGCTGAATCAGCTTAATCACGGCTTAGGCTTAATCACAGCCTGATGACGGCTTAATAACTTCTTAACAACGGCTTAACATACCACGTGGCAAGGAGGTTTTTTTTTGGACATTCGCTCATTGGATTTAGAAAATATTTTTTTGCGTTCAAAGGTTCCCATTCCCTTCGTCGAAGATAATTTTTACTTGCCGGCGAAAGTTTTTGTTGAAGGCTACTTTCCCGCCGGTACGATTTTCAAATATCAAGAGGCGGTTTGCAGTAAAAAAATTGACGTCTACAACGATCAAGTCAACGATTACTGTCACGCCGTGTCCCTTTTGTACAGCAATAAATTTAACGGCGCAGGAAGTGACGAAGACGAATACACCGTAATTTTTCACGTCGATTTGAGTTGTCTTTTCCTGCTTACCGAGCCGATTGACGAAAACGGCAACGTCATACCGCTTTAAAATTATCTTTCGGCAAAAATATGACTCTCCGGCGCGAAGAGTCTTTTTTTTCGCAAAAATTTTTTAAGCTTTAAATTTTTTACAAGCTTTAACAACGAGGTGATTAATATGGACAGGTTACAAGACCTTGAAAAAATTCTTACGGCGGCGCGTGACTTGGGTAAAAATTTACAAAATGACGTTGACAAGCTCCGCGCAGATAATGAGCAACTTCAAGCGCAGAATAAACGTCTGCAGGCGGAAAATGAAAAGTTGAAAAGTGACACGGACAATTTGATTGATGAAATGGAAACGCTTGAAAATGTCGTGAAGGACCTGCGCGCGGCTAATGAAACTTTCGGCGTGAATTTAAATCGGCTTATGGGACAGCTTAACCAAGCTATCAATGACAGTCACGAAAAATTTATGGCGCAGATTAACGCGCTTATGCGTGACGAATTTCAAAAGTTCCTTGCCGAATATATGAACAAGGTTAAAGCCGGCGCTGAACAAAATACAACGCACAAGCCGCCGCACGATGATAAAAATGCAAAGAAAAAAAAATCCGCTGAAGTTGTAAGCGAAACGGCAGTTGTAAGTGTCGACACAAAGAGCGGCGTTACAACTGCTAAGGCGGAAGTTTTGACGCCTGACTTAGCGGGTGAGAATAAGTC
>JAFTEG010000156.1 GCA_017453765.1 Selenomonadaceae bacterium | reverse complement strand
AATTCCTGTTAATGATTAGCGGTTAGCCGTTAGCTATTAAACATTAAATTCTAATCCCTGTTCCCTCTTCCCTGTTCCCTAATTCCTATTCCTAAACTTTTCGGCAAGTGACGCGCTCTTATCTGCATGTTCAAGATAATATTTTTCATCTTCTGCCAAATTTTCATAATCAAAGTACCACGGCAAATGCTTAAGCCGCAGTTCATTCAAAGTGCGAAGTGAAAACCGCAAGCTGTAATTGCGCGTGTTTGAATGCAGTGCAAAGGTCGTGTCGATGTTGGCGTAGCACAGATTTTTTTCAATCGGCGCCTGCTTTTCAAAATCAGACTCAATGCGTTGCCAAAGTTTTTTATCAAAGAAAGTTATGTCCTCCCAAATCAGCGAAGGTCCAACTTTGCGAAATTCCTTGTGCGCAATTAAAACTTCGTAAAGGTAGCGTACAAAATCTTTCGGACACTTTTCGTGCGGCACAACGTCAGGATCGGTGTAAACGTACGGCGTAGAAATTTTTAACTTCTCCAAAATATTTGACTTCCACAGCGCCTTGTAGCCGAGATTCGCTTTAAGCTTAATGACTTGCACCGCCGAATTTTTTTCCAGCTCCGAATAATATTCCAAAAGCTTAGGGTACGTCGAATCGTTGTCCAAAATTATGACGTTGCGATAATCGGCGGCAAGCAACCAGTCAATCAGCTTTTTCATAACGTTAATTCTGTCACGCGCATTTATGAAAATCGGTACACTGCGCCAATCGTGCAAGTTCCACAAACTTTTAACTTCCCGCGCCATTGAGTCATTTTTATCTTGCCGCACCAGCTTGAGATTTTGTTTAGCCTCAGGGAAGTCGGATTTTATTTTCAGCGCTTCGGTGTAAAAAGTTTCGGCGTCCTTGTAGCGTTTAAGAAGTGCGAAACAGTTGGCGCGATAGAAAAAACTCAACTCGTCAAAATCCTGCCACGCGCGGAAACGAAAGTCGTCGTAGACTGCAAAATATTTCGCGGCACGAAGATAATTGCCTGCAAGATAATTCACGCGTCCCAAAATGTAGTACAGATTAAAATTTTCACGCGGCGGCTCGGTCAAATTATCAACTACCGTGTAAATAAAAAACTGCGCCTTCTCAACGTCGCCGTCACCTAAACATTTAAGCGCACGATATACCAAAAGGTCGCCGCGCGTTAAAATTTCTTTCAGCTCGTCGCTTAAATCCTGCTCCGCCTTTACAAGTTCGGAACGAATTTTCAGCGCGTCTACAATACAATCGCAAAACGTCTCCAAGTCGTAATTTTCTTTCGCGGCACAAAATTTTTCGTAAAGCTGATTAGAATTTAGATTGCTCACTTTTTCAACTCCAAATCTTTAGCACTTAAAAAAGTATGCCACGCCAAAGTTGCGCATTTAACGCGGGCAGGCATATTGGCAATATTTTTCAGCGCCGCCGCCTCGTCCAACTGTTCAAGCGCGTCATCGTCGGTAACTTTGCCTTTAATCATTGAGATAAAAAGTTCGGCAAGCTCTTTCGCGTCGTCAACTTTTTTGCCGCGCAGAAGTTCAATCATCATGTCGGTGGACGCCTGCGAAATTGCGCAACCGACTCCGGTAAATGCCGCGTCCTTTATCACGCCGTCCGCAATTTCCAATTCAAGCGTTATGTCGTCGCCGCAACTGGGATTATGTCCGCGCTCTGTTACAGTGGCGTTTGGCAGTTGGCGCCGATTTTCCGTCGCGCGGCTGTGTTCGGCTATCAACTCGGTATAAATATCTTCAAGCAATTTTTATGTCACCTCTGATTAGGGATTAGGGAAAAGGGATTAGGGAAGAGGGAAAAGATTAATTTTTTAAGTGCATCACGGTACGAACTTTTTTAATCGCGTCGACAAGGCGGGCTACGTCGTCAAGCGTGTTGTAAAAATAAAAGCTCGCGCGACACGTTGAATTTTGTCCCAAGTACTTCATAAGCGGCTGGGCGCAATGGTGACCTGCGCGAATCGCCACGCCTTCCGCGTCAAGAATCGTCGCCACGTCGTGCGGGTGAACGTCCTTCACGTTGAAAGTTACAATGCCGATTTTATTATCCCGCGCAGAATCGCAACCGTACAATTCGACGTAGGGAATTTTTTTCAGCTCGTCAATCGCGTACCGCGTCAACTCACTTTCAATGCGTTCAATCTCTGAAAAGCCGATTGAGTTAATGTAGTCAATCGCGGCACTTAAACCCGCCGCGCCGCCAACGTTTTGCGTCCCCGCTTCAAATTTATTCGGCAACTCGGCAAAAGTCGTATCCTGTTCCGTCACGTATTCTATCATATCGCCGCCGCTTAAGAAAGGTGGCATGGCGTTCAAAATTTCTTCACGTCCGTACAACACGCCGACGCCCATAGGTCCCAGCATTTTATGCGCGGAAAAGGCAAGAAAGTCAACGTCTAAATCCTGCACGTCAACCGGTATGTGCGGCACGGATTGTGCGCCGTCAGCAACGATAACCGCGCCGACTTCGTGAGCCTTCGCGGCTAAAGTTTTAATGTCATTTTTAAGACCAAGCACGTTTGAAATTTGCGTGACGGCTAAAATTTTCGTGCGGCTTGTAAGTTTTTCGGCGATATCTTTTTCAGACAAATTGCCGTCCGCGTCAAGGTAAATGTAATTCAGCGTCGCGCCCTTCGCTCTTGCAACAATTTGCCACGTGACAAGGTTTGAGTGGTGTTCGGATATCGTGATTAAAATTTCGTCGCCGGCGTTGACGTGATTCAAACCGTACGAAAAGGCAACAAGGTTAAGCGCTTCGGTAGCGTTTTTGGTAAAAATAATTTCAGCGGGACTTTTGGCGTTGATAAATTTTTGAACCTTAGCGCGTGTATCTTCGTAAATTTTCGTAGCCTTGACGCTAAGTTCATAAACGCCGCGATGTGGGTTGGCGTTACAGCCGCCATAGTAGCCGCAAATAGCACGTACAACACTTTCCGGCTTTTGCGTAGTGGCGCTGTTGTCAAGGTAAGCCATGCGGTGACCGTTCATCTTCATATTCAGTATTGGAAAGTCACGTAGAAAATTTCTATTCGTCATCAGACAATCTCCTGTTTAATATTTAATAGTGATATTTAAACATTTATGAAAAAATTTTTT
>JAFTEG010000155.1 GCA_017453765.1 Selenomonadaceae bacterium | reverse complement strand
ATCCCGTGTCATTTTTGCGCGGATCTGATTTCTTTTCGGCGTCAGTGTAAATGTCGAAAAAAATTTTTTCGCCTGCGTCAGACTTTGCCTTCATGTAGTTGACAATTTCAACGGTTTTGTCGGGATTTATGTAGCTGTACCAAATTAAAACGTCGCCGAGATTTTTCAGCGTCAAATTTTTATCAATATCTCTGTTCACCGGAAAAATCAGGCGTCCGAAGTTTTCAAAGTTTTTGTAGGCGATAACGTCGACAATTTTTGTATCTTGCGTAAAAATATCTGTAGCATCTTGCGTAAAATTATTTGTAGGCGTGTACATTTTTTCAGCGCTCCCCGATTCGGCGTTATGACAGCCGGCAAAAATCAGCGCCGTCAGCAAACTCAATAAAATTTTAATCATTACAAACCCAATAACATTTTAATCATTTCGCCAAAGACTTCGACTTTATCCATTTTTCCATAGCGTCGGCAACTTCGACATTATTTAAATCCGCCATAAGAAAATGCGTGTTACCCTTTATTCCGATATCAGGCAGGCAGACAATTTCCACGTCGCCGCCGTACTTTTTCATAACCTGTTCCCACTTTTTGGCAAGATTTAAACGCGTCCGCCAGTTATCTAAGCCCCAGTTCGCAACGGGTTTATCGCCGGTCGGAATGTTGTCGCCGAAATAAACTACAATCGGAATTTTTGTAAGCTTCATAAAATCTTCCATTGAAACTTTTGTACCTGCCGCAGGAAAAGGGCTTGTAGTCTCTTCAACCGGCGGCATTTCATTTTCGGGAAAAGGAAAAGTACCTGGTTCAAGCGCGATAACTGCCTTGACTTTGTTTGATTTAATTGCCGTCGTCCAACCGGGTCCGCCACCTGCCGAATGCGTCACCAAAATGCCGTCGCCTGCCTTTTCCATAACCGCAACCATTGCGTCGGCGATAATTTCGTTTGAAGGATACGCACCGGTATCAGGCGTCATCTGCATAAAAAATTGCCGCATTGATTCTGCGTCACGCGGCACGGCAACGTTATCATAGAAATTCGGATACGCGCCGATTCTGAAATTGTAATACCAAAGTTGGTCGTCAGGCGTCGCAGAAATATTTCCCGCAACGGTCGCACGTCCCGCACGTCCTCTGCGCGGCTGGTCGACAATAAAAGTTTTGTAGCCCTTGCTCAAAAAAATATTTTGAAAGCCGTCGCGTCCGTCCGGCGTCGTCTCCCAACTTTTACCGCTTTGACCGTAGCCGTGCAAAAACACCAACGCATATTTTTTCGCCTTCACGGGAATTTGATAAAAGCAATAGGCGTGGTCGCCGTGCAAAGTGTTGCCTGCCAAATCTTTCGGATTGTTAATCGTGTTGTAATTTCCCGGCGCAGTGATAACCGTGCCGCCCGCCATAAAACTGCCTTGATCTTGAATTGTTACCGGTTTGCTCATTGCAAAGGTTGAAGTCACTGCCAAACTTAGCGCGGCTGTCAGCGATAGAAAAACTTTTTTCTTCATTTAAAATCCTCTCTCAAAAAATTTAGATTATGATACACCTCAAAAATTTTATATGATGTCAATTTTTTCATCGGAATGCGCGGTTAAAATGTCTTTTGTAATTTTCCCGTCTTTAACCAAAATTTGACGGTCGGCAGTTTGTGCAATGTCGGGTTCATGCGTCACCAAAATTATCGTTGACCCTGCCGCGTGCAAGTCACGAAAAATCTGCATAATTTCCAGCGTTGACTTCGTGTCCAAATTTCCCGTCGGCTCATCCGCCATGATAATCGAAGGTTTCATGGCTATTGCCCGCGCTATCGCAACACGTTGACGCTGACCGCCGGAAAGTTCACTGGGTAAATGTTCTGCGCGGTCGTCAAGCGAAACTTTTTTCAGTGCGTCAAGTGCCATTTCTTTTCTTTTACTTGAACTGAATCCCGCGTACACGGCAGGCAGTGCGACGTTTTCAAGACTCGTCAACTTCGGCAGAAGATTGAAATTTTGAAAGACAAAGCCGATAGTTTTATTTCGTATTATCGCAAGTTCGTCGTCCGAAAGTCCGCTGACTTCCTTGCCCAAAAGTTTGTACGAACCGACGGTGGGACGGTCAAGACAGCCTAAAATATTCATCAGCGTAGACTTGCCGGAGCCGGAAGGTCCCATAAGTGCCACAAATTCGCCGGAGTCAATTTTTAAATCGACGCCGTTCAATGCCGCGACAATTTCACTGCCCATTTTGTAAAGCTTTTTCACGCCGGTTATCGTCACAACGTTTGACAAGTGAATTTCCCCTTCGCCGAAAAAATTTTGAAGATTATAACATAAAAAATTTTTGTTATAAATATTAAACGCCGTTATACCTCATAAAAATTTTTTCACGTCAATATTAATGCTTAGTCACTACTTACTACTCACTACTTACTACTTACTAAAAAAAGGAAAGTCATCTAAATTGCAGAAATTACACTGAAAAATTTTTGAGGAGCTGAATTGATTGAACTTAAAAATAAAAGCGCACATAAGCAACATTGCATTATCTCATACAATTTTTGATTTACCGTTCGCATTTATGGGCGCGATTTTGGCAACGGGCGGAAATGTCGACGCGCGGACGCTGATTTTAATAGCAATCGCAGTAACGTCAGGCAGAGCGGCGGCATTGGCGATTGACAACTTGGCAGATTTAAAATTCGACAAACGTCAACCGCGTATGGCGAAACGCGTCATGGTACGCGGCGAAATTTCAAAACGCGAAGCCGTAATTTTTATAGCGCTGTGCCTGCTTGTAATGGTCGTGACCGTCGCAATGTTGCCGCCGATTTGCTTAAAGCTTTTACCGCTTGCCGCGTTGCCGTTCATAATTTATCCGTTCACAAAGAGATTTACCGGCTGGTGTCACGTATTTTTGGGCGTGGCAATTTCAATGGCGCCTGCAGGCGGTTGGGTCGCGGCGGGCGGCGAAATTTTTTCACCGGCGATAATTTTTCTCTGTCTTGCCGTAATTTTATGGATGGCGGGCTTTGACGCAATGTACGGCGCGCAGGACGAAAAATTTGACAAGTCGCAACACCTTCACTCTCTGACTACGGAATTTGGCGCGAAAAAGGCTTTTCAAATTTCAAAAGTCTTTCACATACTTTGCGTGATATGTTTCGCGGCGGTCGGAATTGTCTTAAATTTAGGCGTGCTGTACTTTGTCGGCGTGCTAATCGCGGCGCTGACTTTGATTTACCAACATTCAATTGTAAGCCCTACGAATTTTTCACAGATAACGCAGGCTTACTTTATGCGAAACGGCATTGTGTCAGTGGCAATTTTTCTTTTCACGTGGTTTAGTTTTTAGAAGGCGGGAAGGTTATGCCGATTTACAACGCGCAGATTTTAAAGATTGACGCGAAGGAAACACGCCGGTACGCGGGCTTGATTCGTGCGAAAAATTTTGATGAAAAAAATATTGTCGACGCCTGCGACGAGGCAATTTTACTTTTGGACGTGCGCGGCATTTGGAATATTTACGACTACGACGCGGAAAATTTTTTGGTTAAGTCGACGCCGCCTTTCAAGCTCGAAGGTAACTCGATAACGCGTCACCTTGCCGCCTGCGAAAAAGTTTTATGCATTGCCGTCACTGTAGGTGAAGAAATTGAAAAAGAAATTTCGCGCAGATTTAATCTCGGCAATTACGTAGAATCAGTGTTGCTTGACGCCGCCGCCACCGCCGCAGTTGAACAAGCCGCCGATTCGCTGGAAAAAGCAGTAGCGCCGCAACTTGCAAAGGACGGCTTTACAATGAAGACGCGATTCAGTCCCGGCTACGGCGATTGGGCGCTTGAAAATCAGAAAGGCTTTTTTGAAATTACCGGCGCCGCTGAAATTGGAATGAGTTTAAGCTCCGCGCTTATGTTAATGCCGCGAAAATCTGTCACGGCGATTATCGGCTTGAAAAAAAATTCTCTAATCTCTGTTCCCTGTT
>JAFTEG010000154.1 GCA_017453765.1 Selenomonadaceae bacterium | reverse complement strand
AATGAAAAAATGCTCGACGCCGGCAAGCAGGTGATAATCCAGCCACTCTTTGACGTAGGGACCTTCATTTTTCATAATCGCCACTACGGCTAAATCGTACAGAAATAAATTTTTGTCGACGTCCATTTAATCACCTCATTTATGTCGGTAGCTGTCAAAAACTGTCAGCATTCTTAATAAATCGTCCAAATCTACAAATTCGCGCCACGCCCGCATGTCGTAAACTCTTAAACGATTTTGCAACTGCGGAATAATTTCACGTAAGGCATTGCGCAGTAAGCTCACGGCAGGCAGAGGCATCACCAAAATATTCGGCAGTTCCTTGACAAAAATTTTCCATTCGGCGTATTCAAAACCAAATGCCAAACTTCTGCTGAGTGCCTTCAATGAAAAATCTTGAAACAAACTGCCTGACTCTTCGTCCAAAAAATTTTTTCGCAGGTACGAACTCAGCGCCAAGCAGGTTAAAAATGTTTCAACCTTACCGTAATAAAAATTCGGCGGCGCTACGTGCAGAAATGTTTCAAGCGTGCTGAAATAGTTTAACCGGCGTTGTCGGTCGGCGAAGTAGCTTTTAATATCGTCCGCCTTAAAACCTGTAAGCAGGGTTGACGCCAAATTTTGTAAAAGTCTTTCGTAATTTACGCGCTTTACTTCTCGCAAGATGCTGATAATGTCTGCTACCCCCCCCCATTTGGCTTTGAAGGCGGCAACATTGGCGTCACGGTAGCTTAAAATGCTGTCGTCGAAAACTTCATTGCTCTTAGTGTCGTGCGTGTAATTTTCAAGCTTGTAGACGTTGTGATAGGCGTCCGCCGTGCCGCGATTAACTTTATTTTCGTATTCTTCGCGTGACTTTGAAGAGTAATGGTGCATTACAATTTTTTCTACAGACGGCGGATAGCTTGAAAAAAATTCTACCACGCCGCCGTATTCATTCACGGCAAAGTAAGGTTGAAAGTAATGCGCAAAGTGCGGGTTGGAAAAATAATCGATTCTGCGCGGATTGGTAATGCTGCTGACGTGAGCGCAACCGCCGTGCAAGCCGCTACCTTCCATGATATCAGTGTCATCAATCGGTTGACGTCGCGTAAATCTTTCCAACACGCCTTTAGTTAAATCTGCTTTATCTTGATAGTTGGAGCCGAAACCGAAAATATTTACTGCCAGCGCACCGGCATTCGGTTTATCGGCTAAAAGTTCGTCGACTACCTCAGTTATAACAGTCTTACTCTTCGGAAAAATAAATTCGTCGCCGTCAATGAAGGCAATGTACCGGCAGAAAAATTTGTAGTCACGCGCCGCCGCATTGTAAGCCTCGTACTGCCGCGCCTTGCCGGGATAATCTATGTACGTCACCAGCCCCGCGTCAACGTACGGCTGAATAACTTCGCTTTGATTGTCGGGACTGCCGTTGTCGTAAATAAAGAAATGGTCGACGCCGGCAAGCAGGTGATAATCCAGCCACTCTTTGACGTAGGGACCTTCATTTTTCATAATCGCAACTACAGCTAAATCGTATACAAATAAATTTTTGTCGACGCCCACTTTGTCACCTTACCTTACACGTACGGCGAAAGTTTTTAACATACTCAGAATGTAGCTAAGCTCTTCAAACTGTTTCATATCGCCCTGCTTGCGAAATTCGTCAACAAACTGCGGCAAAATTTCAAGACATACGGCAACCAATGAACCGGCGGCGGCGTACGGCATTGCCAAAAGGCGCGGCAATTCGGCGATGACAAGCCGTGCGTCAAGGAGCGGGATACTTGCCATGAAAGTTTTGCAAAGTGCATTGAGTGACGCCTCTTCAAACATTGCGCCGGTCTGCGCGTCGAGATAACCTTTTTTAAGGTACGCACTGACAGAAAGGCAGGTTAAAAACGTTTCAGCCTTGCCTTGAAAAAACGCCGCCGGAGCCTTTTTGTAGAATTTGATTAGCTCGTTAAAGTATGTCGTGCGATTTTTCGGCAGTGCAAAGTACTCGCGCAGATTTCTTTTTGAAAAGTCGGGCATAAGACTTTCAACCAGCGCCTTGAACAGTTTGGAGTTGGCAACCTTTTTTTTGTCGGCAAAAATTTTCAACGCGTCACTGCCTGCGGGAATTTGTTCAATGCGTAATTGGTCGCGGTATTGTAAAATGCCGTCATCAGAAATTTCATTGCGGTCATTTGCGTCAAAGCCGGTCAACTCATTTTTTGCGGCGAATCGTGCAGTTTCACGGCGGTGAACTTTTTCGGCGTATTCTTCGCGGGACTTTGTCACGTAGCAGTTTATGACGATTTTATCAGCCGTCACGGGAAAGCTGAACGGCATCGAAATTTTTTTACCGCTTTCATTGACGGCACAGCAATTTTCAAAGTACTCAGGGACGTGCGGATTGTCGCTGAAAAGTTTAATTCTGCGCGGGTCGGCAACGGTTTTAACTGCGGCATTGCCACTCGGAATATTTTTATCAAGCGGCGCCCATGTGTCCTCTGCGCGGCGGGTGAATCTGTCCAAAACTCCTACGCTGTAATCGGCTTTTTCAAAGTTGCTTGAACCGAAATTGCGAAGGTTAATCACCAAACCTGCGGCGTTTGTCGCGTTGAAAATTTCTTCCGTAACGTCGGAAATGCTCTTGCCGTGTTGCGGAAAAATAAATTCGTCCGTGTCAATGAAAACCATACGGCGGCAAAAATATTTAAAGTAGCGAATCGCGTCATTGTACGCCTCAAGTTGCCTGCTTGTCTTGGGGTATGGAATCACCGTTACAAGATTTTTTTCTGCATAAGGTTTAATGACTTCGCGAAAATTGTCGGCGCTGTCATTGTCATAAATTAAAAAGTGGTCGACACCTGCCAAAAGGTGGTAGTCAAGCCATTCGGCAATGTACGGCGCCTCATCGTGAACTATCGTGACGGCGGCAAGGTCGTACATAAATAAATTTTTGTCAACGTCCATTTTTTACCTCAATAAATTTTATTTACCTGAATCAACTTTATTACCGGAATCAACTTTATTACCTAAATCAACTTTAAGCTTTTACCTCTGTCAAGCCTTATTCGTCGGCACGTCGAAAGTTACCAGCGGAATGTAAAGTTTCAAAAGTTTTTGCAGGTACGTCAGCTCGGTAACTTTTCGCCACAGCGCCATTTCATTTTCATCAATTTCATCATTCTTCGTCGCGTCGCTGGAATTTTGCGCAGTCTCAATCATCTTATCAATCATTCCCGCGCAGATTGACAGCAGAATTTCAACGGTTTTGTACGGCAGGGGAATAATTTTCGGCAACTCGCGAATCAAAAGGCGTGAATCGGCGGGAGAAAGTTCCGTGCAAAGGGTTTGGCAAATTGCATTTAACGCCGCGTCTTCAAAAAATCTGCCTGCCACGTCGTTCAAAAAATTTTTTTTAAGGCGGGAGCTGACATTAAAGCAGGTCAAAAAAGTTTCCATTTTGTCTTGGAAAAAGTCATCCGGCGCGCTTACGTAAAATTCACCGATAGCACGGAAATATTTCAGCTGATTTTCCGGCGATTTAAAAAATTCCGCCGCGTCAACTTCATCAAAACTCGGCAGTAAAGTTTTTGCCAGCACGTTCAAAATTTGTTCGTCGGTAATTTTATTTTCGGCAACGGTCTGAATAATTTCGCCGCCAAAATTTTCACGGCGCGTTTTGCGGTAGCGGACAATGCCGTCATCAAAAACATTGGCACGGTAAAATGAACTCAAGCTTGCATTCGCGTCGGCAAGTTCGTTGTCCTTAGTTTTATCCTCCGGCTTGTAGGAATTTACAATAAGCTGCTCGGACACTTTGAAGTTGCCGCCTGTAACTTTCGTGCTGTAATCGTTAATGCGGAAAATGCCGTCGAAGTAGCTTGCATAGCGCGTATTGTAAAGAAAATCTACTTTGCGGGGATTTACTGCCGTGTTGGTAATTTCCGTCGCCTTACGTCCGCGCCGCGTCATTTTTTCCAAAACACCTTCGGCGTCAGCGCTGACATTGCGTCCCGCCATGTAAGTGTAGCGATTCAACTCAATGCCGCCGACACTTTCTTTGTCGCTTAAAATTTCGTCAATCACTTCAAGGATACTTTGATTTTTGCGCGGGAAAATAAATTCGTCCACGTCAAGAAAACTCATGTAGCGGCATTCAAATTTAAATTTTTCAACCGCGTCATTGTACGCCAAAATTTTTTTATTCGCGCCGTGACAGGGAATGTATGTGACAATTTCCGCGTCAACATACGGCTTTAAAATTTCTTTAATCGTATCGCCGCCGTCATTGTCGTAAATATAAAAGTGATCGGCACCTGCCAAAAAGTGATAATCCAGCCACTCCGCAATTTTATCTGCCGCGTCGCTCACGAATGACACAACGGCAAGATTGTATTTAAATAAATTTTTTTCAACTGCCATAAATTTTACCTCCAAAAAATATTTGGACTAAATTTTAGAATATTTAATAATTCTTAATCGGCGAAAAATTACCTTCCCTAAATAAAAAAATTCCGGCAGGCGTGTCACCTGTCGGAAAAAATATTTTGGCGAACTTTTATTTAGCCGTCACGTTGAATTTAATTTTACGTGCAATTTATTTATTAATTAACTTCGTGTAGAGGTCAATGTATTCGCTCGCAGATTCGGTCCAGCTGTAGTCGCTGTTCATGGCGTTGGAGAAAATCTTCAGCCAAACTTCAAAGTTGCTGTAAGTGCTGAGTGCGCGTTTCAATGCATACATCATTTCGTGCGCGTTGTAATTGCTGAAGACAAAACCGTTGCCCTTGCCCTCGTATTTGTCGTATTGGATGACGGTATCTTTTAAACCGCCGGTTTCTCTTACAACCGGAGCAGCACCGTAACGCATTGCTACAAGCTGACCAATGCCGCAGGGTTCGTAGTTTGAAGGCATTAAGAAGAGGTCGGATGCCGCGTAAATTCTCTGCGCTAACTGATAGTTAAACGTGATATTAGCACTGACTTTCTGCGGGAAACGCCACGCTAAGCCTTTAAACCAGACTTCATAAACTTTGTCACCGGTGCCGAGCAGTACAAATTGGAAGTCTTCGTGCTGTAAGAGTTCGTCCATCATTCTTACAACTAAGTCTAAGCCCTTCGCCGCTACAAGTCGCGTTACCATACTAACCATAGGCGTTTCGCGGTTTTGCGGCAAGCCCAAAATTTCCTGCAACTTAACTTTATTTTCGCGCTTACGTTCAAAAGCGGTGAAGGCGTCCGAATTATCGTAGTTCACAAAGATATTGGGGTCAGTCGCGGGGTTGTAGGCGTCGTAGTCTATGCCGTTCACAATGCCGTACAAATCGTCCTTGCGCGCTCTTAAAAGTCCGTCCAAATGCTCGCCGAAGTATTCGTACTGAATCTCCTGCGCGTAGGTTTTTGAAACGGTTGAGACAAAGTCCGAATAAATTATGCCACCTTTCATGAAATTCACGGCGTCGTAAAATTCGAGATCCCCGTTATTAAAATATTTCCAATCCAAGCCGAGTACGTCGCCCATTACGTCCTTAGGGAATACGCCTTGATACTTCAAATTGTGAATCGTGTAAAGCGTCTTAATCTTGTCGTAACGCTCATCGCCGTTGTGTTCCAACTTCAACAAAACCGGTACAAGCCCAGCGTGCCAGTCGTTAGCATTGATAACGTCCGGCCAAAAGTCTATCGCAGGCAGACAATTTAAAATAGCACGTGCAAAAAAGCTGAAGCGCTCCGCGTCATCGTCGTAACCGTAAACGCCGTCACGATAATAATATTCCTCATTGTCGACAAAATAGAATGTCACGCCTTTATATTCGTACTTGTCAATGCCCACAAATTTGGTACGCCACGAAACATTTATCGTGCCGTCGTAGACGTGCTCCATTTCGTTGCGAAATTCTTCAGAAATTTTACTAAATTTAGGCATAATCACGCGGACGTCGACGCCTTGCGCTTTTAAAGCGTGCGGCAAACTTCCTGCAACGTCAGCCAAGCCGCCGGTCTTGACAAATGGGGTCGCTTCTGCCGCCACGTACAAAACTTTCATACTTTTATCCTCCTTTTTGATCGATGGATCAATGGATCGATGGATCGATGGTTTTCTATCGATCCGGCCACTATCGATCTATCGATCTATTTACTTTCCTCTTTTGCCGGTTCGACATATGAGCCTTTAACGTACTTCAAATAAATGGTTGCAAGCGGCGGTATCCGCACTTCAATCGACTGCCCGCGATTATGCCACGCCACGTCCTGCGTCAACAATTCGCCTTCATTTTTAACGCCGCTACCGCCGAATTCTTCCAAGTCCGAATTAAATACCTCAACATACGCGCCTTTGTCCGGTACGCCGATTCTGTAACCGACACGCACTTCCGGTGTAAAATTGCAAATCGCTATCACGTAGTCGCTCGCGTCCTTCGCCTTGCGAATAAAGCTTACTACCGAATTTTCGTTATCGTTGCAATCGATCCATTGAAAGCCGTTCCAATCAAAGTCAACTTGCCAAAATGCGGGGTTGTCGCAATAAAACTTATTCAGCGCCTGCGAATATTTCTGCATTTGCGTATGCTTTTCATACTGCTCGACAAGGTGCCAATCCAAGCTGTCATTTTCATTCCACTCTATGAACTGTCCGTATTCGCCGCCCATAAATAAAAGCTTTTTGCCCGGATGAGCCATCCAGTAGCCGAAAAAGCCGCGCAGTCCCGCAAACTTCTGCCAATAATCGCCCGGCATTTTTTCTATCAAACTGCATTTGCCGTGTACAACTTCGTCATGCGAAAGCGGCAGTATGAAATTCTCTGAAAACGCGTACATAAAGCTGAACGTCACTTTGTCGTGATTCCACTTGCGGTAAATGGGGTCGAGACTGACGTACTTCAGCATGTCATTCATCCAACCCATATTCCACTTGTAGTTAAAGCCCATGCCGCCCATGTACACCGGCTTTGAAATTAAAGGCCAATCGGTTGACTCTTCCGCCATCATCAGCGCCTGCGGGTGATATTTGAATACAGCCTCATTAAGCTTTTTAATAAACTCTATTGCCTCAAGGTTGCCCGTGTCGCCGTACTTATTCGGCGTCCATTCCCCTTCTTCCCGTCCGAAGTTCAAGTACAGCATATTTGCCACGCCGTCGATGCGTAAGCCGTCAATGTGATATTCGTTAAACCAAAAGAGAGCGTTAGAAATTAAGAAACTTTGAACTTCAGTACGACCATAGTCAAAATTAATAGTACCCCAGCCGCGATTGTCACTAAGTTGGGGGTTGTCACTTTCATAGAGATTGGTGCCGTCGAACTCTCTTAAACCTTGATTATCTTTGCAGAAATGTCCCGGTACCCAGTCCATGATAATGCCGATACCGTTTTTGTGAGCAGTTTCGACTAAGTAGCGGAAGTCATTGGGTTCACCGTAGCGACTAGTTACGGCGTAGTAGCCGGTAGTCTGATAACCCCAACTTCCGTCGAAAGGGTGCTCGGTCATAGGCATAAACTCTATATGAGTGTAGTTCATATCCTTCGCATATTTTACAAGTTCGTCCGCCAGTTCGCGGTAGGAGTAATAGTCACTTTCCCCGCGTCCTTTGCGTTTCCAACTGCCGGCGTGCACTTCGTAAATCAGCATTGGCTTTGTATAGGACGCTTCCTTCTTTTTTGCCTCCATATACTCCCCGTCTTGCCATTCGTAGCCTTCAAGCTTGTAAAGCCGCGACGCCGTTGCTGGTTTCTTTTCTGCGTAAAACCCGTAAGGGTCTGCCTTCATTATATGCGGTCCGCCCCACTGCGGCTCAATGGCATATTTGTAGGTCATGCCCACTTTAAGACCTTCAATGAAGATGGACCAGGTTTCGCCGTCATCAAGGCGGGACATTCTGTGAACACGGGTATCCCAGTTATTAAAATCGCCGACAACGCTAACGGACTTAGCATTTTTGGCCCAAACAGCAAAGCGGACGCCATTTTTGCCGTCCTGTTCGACGAAGTGTGCACCGAGCATTTCATAGGCGTAATAGTTAGTACCGTTGTGGAATAAATATAAATCATACTCATTCAGTGGAGTTGTCTTCATATTTTTTCAGCTCCTTTTTAGATAGATGGATAGAAGGATAGAAGGATAGATAGATTATTGAATCTTGCAGGGCTCAATATGCCAAATGTCGTCTGCATATTCGTCAATGGTACGGTCAGAAGAAAAGCGAGCAGAATTGGCAATATTAATGGCGGCACTTCTAAGCCAGCCCATTTTGTCACAGTAGCGGGCGTAAATTTCATTATGGGCGTCGATATAGGCATTGAAGTCTTTCAAAATGAAAAATTCGTCATTGCCCTGCAAGAGGTAATCGCGAAGAGATTGGAAGTTGCCGTAAGTGCCGTCGGTCAATTTGTCGAGAACAAGGCGGACATTGGGATTTTCATTGAACTCATGCCAAGCGGAATAAGTACCGGTTTCATAGTAGCGTAAAACTTCACCGGCTTTAAGACCGAAAATAACAATGTTGTCATCACCGACAGCCTCACGAATTTCGACATTAGCGCCGTCGAGAGTGCCTAGAGTAATAGCGCCGTTCATCATAAATTTCATATTGCCGGTACCGGACGCCTCTTTAGACGCGGTAGAAATTTGTTCGGAAACGTCAGCGGCAGGATAGACAATTTCGCCGATGGAAACACCGAAGTTTTCAATAAAGACAACTTTAAGCTTGCCGTTAATGGAGGGGTCATTGTTAATCTTTTTGGCGACGGCAAGAATCAGGCGAATGGTTTCCTTAGCAATGTAGTAGCCGGGCGCGGCCTTACCGCCGAAGAAGTAGGTAGTGGCAGGGGGATTGTAGCTTGGGTCGGTTTGAAGTTTATGGTACTGCCAAATAATGTGAAGGATATTCATAAGCTGGCGTTTGTAAGAGTGAATGCGCTTAACTTGAATATCAAAAATAGTATCGGGGTCAACGTCAATGTTATTGTGCTTTTTAATGTAGTCGGCAAGAGCAACTTTGCGAAGGTGTTTAATTTCGCCGAGTTCGCGCAGGACTTTAGGATTGTCAACGGCTTCATTTAAAAGGTCGAGTTGTTCAGGATGACGGTGCCAAATACGACTGCCGATAGTTTTATCAATAAGTTCAGCGAGTTCGGGATTGGCGCCCATAAGCCAGCGGCGGTGAGTAATGCCGTTAGTTTTATTGTTGAACATACGCGGCCAGTATTCATAGAAGTCATGCAGAGTGGTGGATTTAAGTATGTCGGAGTGAATACGTGCAACGCCGTTTACGGAGTGCGAGCCGACTATAGCAAGGCGTGCCATATGAACTTCGCCGTTTTCAATGATTGACATAGCGCGAACTTTGTCGATGTTGTCAGGGTAACGGGCGCGAATGTATTCGACGTGACGGCGGTTAATTTCGTCAATTACCATGTAGATTCTAGGTAATAAGGCACGGAACATATCGACAGGCCATTTTTCAAGGGCTTCAGGCAGGATTGTATGGTTGGTATATGCCATAGTGCCGCGCGTAATCGTCCACGCCTCATTCCATTCAAGTTCGTAGTCGTCAACTAAGATTCTCATAAGTTCGGCTACGCACAGGGCGGGGTGAGTGTCGTTAATGTGAATAGCGATTTTTTTATCGAATTCGCGAATGTTCATACCGGCTTTAACGAAGTGGCGGACAATGGATTGGACGCCTGCGGAGACGAGGAAGTATTCTTGAATCAGGCGCATACGTTTACCTT
>JAFTEG010000153.1 GCA_017453765.1 Selenomonadaceae bacterium | reverse complement strand
ACGGTTTTATAAATTTGAATAAGGCGGCGGGTATGACGAGTCATGACGCCGTGAATTTGGTGCGGAAAATTTTTCAGACGCGAAAGGTCGGTCACAGCGGCACGTTGGACCCTGCGGCTACGGGAGTTTTGCCCATTGCCGTAGGTCAAGCGACGAAGTTCATTGAATACCTTGCCGAGTGCGACAAGACTTACCGCGCGGAGATTTTATTCGGCGTGGAGACGGACAGCGGCGACGTTACCGGTCAAGTTATTCGCAGTGAAAATTTTAAAATGCCTGCACTTTCCGAACTTCAAGCGGCGGCTAAAAATTTCACGGGTCAAATTGAACAGACTCCGCCTAAATTTTCCGCGATTAAAATTAACGGTCGAAAGGCTTATGATCTTGCACGAAAAAATATAGATTTTGAAATGCCGCGCAGAATCGTCACGATAAGCCGCTTTGAAATTTTAAGTGCAGCTGAAAATTTTATCACGGCGGAGGTTGACTGCTCCAAAGGCACGTATGTCAGAAGTCTTTCCGAAGATTTCGGCGCCGCTTTTAATTTGCCGGCAACGCTGAAAAGTTTGCAGAGAATACGTGTAGGAAATTTTAACATTGAAAACGCCGTGACGATTGACGCGCTGAAAAGTTTGGGCGAAGGCGCTTTAAAGCCGGTTGACGCCTGCATTGACTTTGAAAGTTTTAACCTGCCGCCGCGCAGATTGAAGGCGTACTGTAACGGTCTGCCGACAAATATTTCTCACGCCGATGCAACGGTTAAAGTTTATTGCGACGGCAAATTTTTAGGCGTCGGCAAAATTACGCGCGGCGAACTTCGCGCAGAAAAACTTTTGCAATATGAAAATTTATCTTGATGAAAATATCTGCGTACGATGCGGCACTTGCGTCAGCGAATCGCAATGCGGCGGCGTGACATTCAAAGACGGCAAAATTTTTATCGACGAGACCAAGCGCGAAGATTGGGCGGAAATTATTTCTGTCTGTCCTGTCGGTGCATTGAAAATCTGCGCGGAAGAATTTTTAAAATCGCTTAAAATTTTACCTTGCGCCTAACTCTACGCGAAGTAAATCGTATTCGTTATAAATTTCGCGCAGTTGTACAATGTCATTGCCGATCTGTTCGCCTTCACTTTTACGCTTTTTAAGTTCGGCTTTAAAAGGTTCTTCGTACGCTGACAAAGTTTCCGTGACGGCGTTATCAGCCGCCTGTTTCAATTCGTCTGCCAAATTTGCGGTAAGGTAGCGGCACTTTTGCATAATTTCTTGACGCGCCTGCTTTGCCGCCTCAATTTTTTGACGTTCGGCTTCATTTTGCTGTTGAAGTTGAGCTTCAATTCTTTTACGTTCTTCATTGTTGCCCAAAAAATCTTTCAGCGTTCCCCAAAGCCCAATAATTGTTAAAACGGGACCGATAACCGGAATGAAAGATTTTGCAACTTTGCCGAGTGCAGTTTTCGCCAACGTCTTGCCGATTGAAGTTGAAAGTAAATCTTTTGCGCTTTCCGCCAAAAGACCGCCTGCCAAAGGTAATTGTGATAAATCGGGATTTTTGTCAGACTGCGGCACGATAGCTTGAGTGTTTTCAACGGTGGCATTTGTCGATTCGGATAAGCGGGACAAAATATTTTTAAAGCTGTCTGTATCCAACGCCGCGCCGTCCACTTTTACTGCGGCAAAAGTTTTTAATTCCAATTCCAAAATTTCTGCCGCGTCTTGAAGTTGCCTTTCAATTTCGTGCGACACTTTGTCGTTAAGTTTATTAATCTCCGCGTTTACGGCTTGATCTGGATTGTTGGGGTTTGACCAAATGACTTGCGGCAGGTAAGCACCGAAATTTTCAGCTTGCACGTCGATATAGGTGTTGACTTGACGGCGAATAAAACTTTTTTGTGTTGAGAAGGTTTTCAGTACGTGCGTCATATTTTTAACCATTTCGGAATTTTCGCCGGACTCAAGATTTTCTATGAACTCATCAAGAATCTGTTCAATTTGCCGAATGCCGCCGCGCAGTACTTCAAACGGCGTTGAGCTTCTCAATTCGGTAAGAATGACGCTTTTCAATTCTTCCATGCCGCTTTTTGCCCAAAGTCCCGCCTTATTTTCAATGCGACCTTTTTTCGCGCGCAGGGCGTTTACCGTGACGATACAATATCTTTCGTCAACGTCTTCAATGCCGACCGTTTCCATATTCACGGCAACTTGACGCTTGATAATTTGAATCGTATTTTCATTGTTGCCCAAATCGGCATTTTTGTCATTTAGCACGATAATAATTTTTTTGCCGGAGTCGGCAATTTCCTTCATGCGAATATAATTTTCAGCTCTTTCATTGGAGCCGGTGGTACCCATTACGAACAAAACGATATCGGCTTTTTTCAAATGCTCCCGCGTCACGTTTTCGTGTTCAATCGGCGCCATGACGCCCGGCGTATCGGCAATTTTGTAGCCTTGCCATTCGTAGTACGTCACTTTGTCAGTAGTAGGCACCTCAGCGACTGCGGCTTTGTCGGCACCGATTAACTCATTTAAGATACTGCTTTTGCCCGCGTTGTAAATGCCGTAAACCATAATTTCAGGTTTAGCCGTGCGAATTTTATTTTCGCTTATGTCAAAAAAACGCGGCGCAAGTGTAGCCGACGCGTCAGGGTACTTGTCAAAAAAAGTTTTCACCCTGCCGCTCTTTTCACTCAAAATACTTTGGTAGTCTTTCAATTCGTACAAAAAAAATCATCTCCTTAATGCCATGCGTAAACTATGCTTAATGTAGCGCGTAAAATATTTTTAATGCAACGCGTAAACTATTAAATGCCGCCTTTCCATTCGGTTCAAAACTTTCATAACTTCCGCAATGTCGATATCAACGCGCCGTGCAATTTCTTCAACGCTTAATTTTCCCGTAGTTAAAAGCAACACGTCAATTTCCTTGCCGCAGAATTTTTCGCCGCGAATTTCTACCGTGCCTGCGTCAATCTTTCGCAAATATTTATTCAGCGTTATGACGCGCAGAGGGTGCGCCTGCGGCAGGTTTTCAATCTGTTCGGACGGAAATCCTTCTTTAAGCTGAATCATCTTGTAGTAGGAATATAAAATCGGTTGCTCCGTCAGTTTATGGTACCAAAAACCGCGTCGGCTACTCTCTTCTGCAGGAAACCAGCTTAAGATTCTGTCAAGCGGGACTTGCCGATTTTCAATCATCTCAATCATCTGCGAAAAAATTTCTTCCTGCAAATTCCACGCCATTTCGGCAATGTCAAATCTATCAAGCGTGTTTGTTTCAGTCTGCGGGAAATCGCCGACCGAAGTTAAAAACTCGTCATCACAAATTTTTATTCCGAAATCCTTAGGCAAGCGTGTCATCTTTGTTTCGGCAAGCGGCCAAAAAGTCACGACGCCCAATTCAACGACGCCTTGACCTTCAAACAGAAGTTGACGTGCAAACTTTCTATCAGCCTCGTAAATTTCACGCGTGAAATGCGCACTGCCCAAAATTATGTTGCCGTAAATTTGCTTAATTCCCTCGTCGCGGCAAAGGCGTATCACTTCAAAAATTTCATCCGGCGTAGTATTTTTGCCGTACGCTTTCAAAACCTTTTCAGTACCCGCCTCAATGCCGAGCTGGATTCTTTCACAGCCCGCCTTTACAAGGTAGTGAATCATCTCAGGATTTTTGTAAATGGTATGAATGTGACCTTCACAGAAAAATTTAAAGGGACGTACTTTCTGCCGTTCGGCAAGACCGTCGCATAATTTTTTCATTCGCGCAGTATTCAGCGTAAATGTATCGTCGGTGAATAAAATGTAAAGTTCGGCGTCACTGTAAAATTTGTTGTAAACTTTTAAGTACGCGTCAATTTCGGCAAGGACATTTTCAACACTGCGAAATCTAACCTGCCGCGTGTGGGCGCCTTCGTGACAAAATGCGCAGTGAAAGGGACAGCCGCGCCCCGTCATCAAGCTTAAGCCGCTGTAAAAATATTTCGATTCAAGGTAACAATCGGCGTCAATGAAAGGCAGAGCGTCAAGATTTTTTATCAGCGGACGTTCCGCATTTCTTTTCAAGCCGTCCGCCGTCAAGTAGGTTATGCCCAAAATATTTTCAAGTTCGCCCACGTCCTCCAAAAAATAATTCATCAGCTCAAGTACCGTCAATTCGCCTTCGTACCTTACAACGGCGTCACATTGAGAGTCTGTGAAAAATTTTTCGGTAAGGGCAGTAGCTTGAGGTCCGCCGACAATTACCGGCAAATTATATTTTTCCTTCACGTAGCGCGACAAAAAAATATTTTCGGTGACGTTTTCATAATCGCAGTAAAGACCGAGCATAGAAATTTTTTTGGCGCCGCATAAATTATCAATGTGGCGTAAACCTTCTTCCAACGTGCCGGCAAAACCTTTCGCGCTGTAGCCTTGACTGTTCAAAAACGCCGAAAGTAAATAAATGCCTAAAAAGCCGCCGTGCATCGGTTTGACACTTAAATAGCGTCTGTGCAAATTCAAAAATAAAATATCAAGTTCCGGCATCTGCTTTAACCTCTTCGCCGTGCCATTTATCCACTTCGTCAAGAAGTTTTTTTCTATCTTTAATCGTCTGTCGATATTCCTTTTTCTTGCGAATAAGGGCGGCTTTTAAAAGTTTCAAGCCTTCGGTACGGAGCCAGTGTATAAATTTTTTTCGCGCCGCGCAGTTGGGATATTTGGCGTTAAGCGTGCCAAAAAAATTGACTGCTTCAAATGCACAGCCGCCGTGACAAAGTTCAAAGTCGGTGCAGTTTTTGCAGTCATTATTTTTCAGATATTCTTGCCGCGCACGAATTTTTTCGGCGTTAGCGGAATTGTAAAGGTCAATCAAACTTTTTTCTTTAATGTTGCCGTACGTTAAAAGCCGCGCGAAGTTGTCACGTCCGCAAAATCCCGTTTCGCCGTCGGGATAAAGGCTGATAAAACTTTTGCCGCAACTGCCGTTAAACGAACATTCACGCATTGGCGAAATGCCTAAAATCGCGTTAAGTATCTCATTAAGCGGCTGAATAATTTCCGTGCTGTCTTCGGCTAAAGATTTTTCAAGCAGTCTTTTCATAACGTCAGACCACGCGTCGAACACCTCTGAAGTGTCCGTGCGATCTTTGGCGCGTCCGCAGGGTATGACAGGGTGAATTTTAGGTTGCAGTTCATTTTCGTGAATAAATTCAAAAAGTTTATCGACGTCAATGTTTTCGGCGGAATTTAAAACCATGAGCGTGCCGGCATTTAAATCTGAATCGCGCATAAGCTTTATATTCTGCAAAATCTTTTCTGCGGTAGGTTCGCCGCATTTCGTACGCCGATTTTTATCGTGTAGTTCGGGGTAGCCGTCCAACGAAATTCCGACAGAAATATTTTCACGCTTAAAAAATTCTATCCACTCTTCGTCAATCAGCACGCCGTTTGTCTGCATTAAAAATCGCGTATTGTAATTCGGCAGGTGACTTGTCGCGTAATCTATCAGCAGTTTCAGCTTTTCACGACCGTAAAGCAGAGGTTCCCCGCCGTGAAACAGAAATTCAGCGTCCTTTGTATTTAAAGAGTCAAGCAACGCGGGAAGATCATCAACCAGCTTAAAAAAAATTTCCGGCTGCAAAGTTTTTGATTCGCCGTCACCTTCACTGCAATAAACGCAATTCAAATTGCAAGCCGTTGT
>JAFTEG010000019.1 GCA_017453765.1 Selenomonadaceae bacterium | reverse complement strand
ATTTTTCTGCGCAGGCAGCCGTGCGAATTCAGCCGTCGTGCATGAGTATGGGCGAGGCGGCAGGAATTGCGGCGGCTTATGCGTTAAAAAATAATATTGCCGTAAATAATATTGAGTGGGATAAAATTCCTCCAAATATTAGAAGTTATGTAAGTAAAGCTTAGCATAAAAAGAAAGGTTGTTGAGAAGATAAATTGAAAAAGGAATTAATACGTTTGGAAAATGTTGTTAAGAGTTTCGGCAGTTTGACTGTCTTGGACGAGATTGAACTCACGATTCACGAAAATGAATTTATGACGCTTTTGGGACCGTCCGGTTGCGGTAAGACTACGTTACTTAGAATTTTGGGCGGATTTGAAAAGCCCGACTCCGGCAAGGTACTTTTCAACGGCAAAGACATTACCAATGTGCCGCCGAATAAACGCCCCATTAATACCGTTTTTCAAAAATATTCCCTGTTTTCACATATGAACGTTGAAGAAAATATCGCATTCGGACCAAAAAACAGCGGCAAGAGCGCCGATTACATTCGCGGCAAAATTTCATACGCGCTTAAACTGGTGAACCTTGAAGGCTACGAAAAGCACGACGTCACAAAGTTAAGCGGCGGTCAGCAACAACGCATTGCAATAGCCCGTGCCATTGTCAATGAACCTAAGGTGTTACTGCTTGATGAGCCGTTAAGCGCGTTGGATTTAAAATTACGTCGCAGTATGCGCCAAGAGTTGGTACGCATTAAACGTGAGACCGGCATAACTTTTGTATTCGTCACGCACGATCAAGAAGAGGCGCTTTCAATGTCCGATACCGTCGTTGTAATGAATCAAGGCTACATTCAGCAGATCGGTACGCCGGAAAATGTTTACAATGAGCCTGAAAACGCCTTTGTAGCTGATTTTATCGGTGACAGCAACATTATTGACGGCGTAATGGTTCGTGACAAATTGGTTAGAATTTTAGGCAGAGAATACCCCTGCGTCGACATCGGCTTTCCGCTTGAAAGTCCGGTTGACGTACAGATTAGACCTGAAGACATTACCCTTGACGCGCCGCAGGAAGATTCGCTTAACGGCGTCGTCACCAAAGTTTCTTTTTGGGGTATGTCCTACGATATCATAGTTTCCGCCGGCGGCTTTGAATGGCTTATTCAGTCTATTCACAGACGCGAAGTCGGCGAAGAAGTAAGTTTGCATTTGGATCCTGAAAACATTCAGATTATGGCTAAACCTCAATCAGAGGACGAGGCTAAATTGATTGAGCAATAGATTTGAACAGTAATTAAAACAGTAATTATCTGTCAGTATAGGAGTAATTTGAAATGTTTCGGTCTCTAACAATTCGCAACTTATTTCTTACGCCGTTTTGTTTATGGGCGGGAATTTTTATTTTTGTGCCGCTGGTTTGCATAATTTACTATGGCTTGACTGACTCCGCCGGTAATTTTACATTTGACAATATCGCCGTCATTACGCAACGCGAATACTATTACTCACTGCGCCTGTCCGTAATTTTGGCGCTGATAACTACGCTAATCTGCCTTTTACTCGCCTACCCGCTGTGTTTAATTTTAGTCGAACGTGCAAAAAGCGCGGGGACGATTATAATTTTACTTTTCGTGTTGCCGCTGTGGATGAATACGCTTTTGTCGACAATGGCTTGGCAGACGATTTTTGAGCGCGACGGCATTTTAAATCAAGTGCTTAGACTTTTGGCAATGCCGGATATGACGCTGATTAACACGCCGACGGCAGTAGTTATCGGCATGATTTACAACTACCTGCCGTACATGGTACTGCCGCTGTACGTGGCGCTGTCAAAAATCGATAAAAGCATTTTCGAGGCGGCAAGGGATTTAGGCGCAAATTCGTGGCAGACATTTTTAAAAGTCACGTTGCCTTTAAGCCTGCCCGGCGCAATAAGCGGCATTACAATGGTTTTCATACCGGCACTTACAACCTTTGCAATAAGCGCACTTCTCGGCGGCAGTAAACTTCTTTTAATCGGCAACGTCATTGAGCAGGAATTTACCGTCGAATACGACTGGCATTTAGGTTCGGCGCTGTCAATCGTGCTGATGATTTTTATTATTTTAAATATAGTGCTGACGATATTTTTTGACCAATCGCACAGAGAAGAGGAGTAGAGGAATTAAGGATTAAGGATGTAGGATTAAGGATTAAGGATGCGGAATTACAAGCTACAAGCTGAACGGGAGGTTGGGAATTGCTTTCAAGATTAAAAACAGTTTACTTGGCGATAATATTTTTGTTTCTGTACGCGCCTATCGGCGTGTTAATCGCGCAGTCATTCAACGCCAGCCGTTATCGCGGACAGTGGACGGGTGTCACGCTGAAATGGTATGAATCTCTTTTCACAAAGTCGGACATTTTGGACGCGCTGTCAAATACAATTTCGATAGGATTTTTTTCAGCATTAATTGCAACGATTTTGGCGTTGGTAACTT
>JAFTEG010000018.1 GCA_017453765.1 Selenomonadaceae bacterium | reverse complement strand
GATTGAATTATCTCTCAATCGTTACAATGCGGTATTATAGCCGTTGAGTTTGTTTCTGTCAAGAAGAAATTTTTCAAGCCAACAATATTTTTTTCAAGGCGAAAATATTTTTGTAAACTGCATAAGCATTGACTTAAGGCGGTCAAAAATTTCATTGAAGGATAAATTCTCTTTGCGCCGAAAATTACGTTTCAAAATATAGAAAACAAAACTTCTATAACTTTAATTTTATAATTTAATTCATAATTTGGACAGGAGAAAATTTTTATGAAGATAGGAATTTCAGGTTACGGCAACTTGGGACGCGGCGTCGAATTGGCGGTTAAAGCGAATCCCGATACAGAGCTTGCGGCAGTTTTCACGCGCAGAAATCCCGACGCGGTTAAAATTCAAACGCCGAATGTTCCCGTTGTAAATTTGAGTGACGTTGAAAAGTGGACGGACAAAATTGACGTAATGATTTTGTGCGGCGGCAGTGCTACCGATTTACCCGTTCAGACGCCGGAGCTTGCGAAAATTTTCAATGTGGTTGACAGTTTCGACACGCATGCGAAAATACCGGATCACTTTGCGAATGTCGACGCGGCGGCGAAAAGTTCAAACCACGTTGCAATAATTTCTGCGGGCTGGGATCCTGGTCTTTTCTCATTGGCGCGTGCTTACGGCAATGCGATTTTACCCGTCGGCAGGGATTATACTTTTTGGGGCAAAGGCGTCAGTCAAGGTCATTCCGACGCGATTCGCCGCATTAAAGGCGTGAAAAATGCCAAGCAGTATACCGTACCGATTGACGCGGCGCTTAACGCAGTACGCAGCGGCAGTAACCCCGAACTTACCACGCGGCAAAAACATCTGCGCGAATGCTACGTTGTACTTGAGGAAGGCGCCGACGCCGCCGAGATTGAACGCGAAATTAAAACCATGCCGAATTATTTTGCCGACTACGACACGACGGTAAATTTTATCAGCGAAGAAGAATTTACAAAAAATCACGGCGGGCTTGCGCACGGCGGCTTTGTGATTCGTACCGGCAAGACAGGCGCTGACCATAAGCACGTTGTTGAATTTAATCTTAAGCTGGACTCCAATCCCGAATTTACCGCAAATGTTTTGGTAGCCTGCGCGCGTGCAGTAAACCGTTTCCACGCTGAAGGCAAGTGCGGCTGTATGACTTTGTTTGACGTTCCTCCTGCGTACCTTTCACCGCTTTCAGGCGCCGAGTTGCGAAAAAATTTATTATAGGTTTTAGGTTTTAGGTTTTAGGTTTTAGGGATTAGCCGTTAGCTTTTCATTCTTAATTCTACATTCTTAATTCTTAATTCATTTAAATGCTGGTGATGAAAATCATGGCACTTACAGCACCGACGCCGCCAACCCCGCCTACCATTGACAAAGGCGACGTACAACCTTCAACACCGCGCATTGACGCGCACCAATTCTTTGAAATTCCCGAAATGCCGTTTAAGAGGGAAGAGGGAGTAGGGAAGAGGGAACAGGATTCAGGGAACAGGGAGCAGGTTAAAGATGAAACTGCCGACACTTTGACTGACAATAAAAATTCTGCTCAAAGTTCGACCGCTGAAAAAAATCCCGCGCAGATTTCAAATGCCGATAAAAATTCAAATGTTGCCGCCGACTCCAATCAGACGCCGCGACAAGAAGTTACGCCGGAAGTCATGGCGCGTGACGCCGTTGCCAACGGTTCAGGCGCGTTGACTAAAAACACCGTGACACGAATTGATGACGCTGACTCTAAACCTGCACCTGCCGAAAATAATTTGCAGTCAAGCACCGTAAATTCTACTCCTGTTGCTGAAAGTGTACCGGTTATGCAAATGCCGCCTGCCGATACTTCGGCTGACAGGTACGAACGCGGTCAAGCGGTATTGCGTGAATTTCGCGACGAAGATAAACGCCTTGCCGAAAGTTCTAATGAAACTTCCGCGTCAACTGCCGCGACTTCAACTTTTCAAAGTCATTCAAACTACGAAGAAAGTCACGGCGGATTTTTTTGGATATTCACGCTGATTTTTGTCGTGCTTGCAACTTTTTTTGTGGCGAAAAAATTTTTGTTCAGAGCTAAACCCGCGCTTAGGAAGTCAGATTTATTTGAAGGCACCGGCGATAAACTTAAAACCACCGCAGAAAAATTTTCCAACGCTACGAAAACGTCGGACTTCGCAAAAACTAAACCTTTAGACTTGGCAAAAACTTTCGACGCCGCGAAAAATGTTAAGCCTGCCGATAAACCTACGACGGCTGATAAATCTAAGACGGCGAAAAAATCTCAAACTGCCAAAACTTCTAAACCTGCCGACGCCGATAAAAAGACGCCGCCTGTTAAGCCCGTCACTCTGCCGAAAAAAGACGATGACGGCAAGGGCAAACATTTTGAAATAAGAGTTTGATTAATTGCGCAGGTCTCGACGCAAGTTATTTTTATGAAAATTATTTT
>JAFTEG010000152.1 GCA_017453765.1 Selenomonadaceae bacterium | reverse complement strand
CAAAATTTTTCACTCTCCTAAAATTTTTTGACATTTTATCACGTTTAATTTAATTTGACAAAAAATTTTCCTTATGATAAACTTCCACAATCTAAAAACTAGCCACTGGCAACTAAAAGGGGATGTAATGGTTTCGACGGGGATGCATGGGATTTGGTAAGCGAGCACCGGGGTTCTCGAACCGGTTCAGTAAGGGAAAAATTTTTTTAAAATAAAAGCGAACGAAGAGTACGCTTTAGCCGCTTAGGCTACCTCTGTCAACCGACTTCTCGCTAGGTTGAGTCAGAGGTCACAGCGAGATACCGTTTTGTAAGTGTGTCGTAGCAATTCGGGAACTTTCACGCCACTGGGTTTTTGCAAGTTTGTCTGTGGACTTGTAACGATTGAGATTTAACCACTGACTGCGCTCGGAGAAAGTCGGGTAACGTCATTTTCGGACAGGAGTTCGATTCTCCTCATCTCCACCGAAACGAAATTAACAAGCTCGAGTCACGGCTCGGGCTTTTTGAGTGCAAAAAAAATTTTTCAAGGTACCGCCGCGCAAATTTTTGATTTAGGGGTTGTATGTAAATTCAAAAAAAATCGGCGCGGATGTACCGTAGCTGCGTACGTAAAAGTCGGAAATACCGTAGCCTTGTGCGTACGTAAAAGCCGGAATTAAGACCGAGTAAGCGTACTACATACGCGCCATGTTTTCTTTGCTACTTTCTTTTGCGCCAAAAGAAAGTAGGTTAAAAACGTTCAAAAAATTTTTTTACAACTTTGAATTAATCAACACGCCCTACAAGCTAAAAGCTAAAAATTAAAAAGCATAATCTGATTAGTCTCCGCCATACCGTCAAGACTGCCATGATTTTTAAGCACTTCAACGGCAGTCTTATTTATTTTGGCGCGGCGCGTTAAATCTTCAATGGAAGAAAATTCGCCGCCTTTCCGCGCGTCAACAATACTGCGAGCCGCAACGGTACCCAGCCCCGTAAGCGAAGACAGCGGCGGCAAAAGTTTTTGTTCGTCCTCCAACACGATAAATTTTTCCGCGTCCGATTTATACAAGTCAACGTGCTTTACGCCTATGCCGCGCAGAAACATTTCATAAGCTACCTGCAACACGGCTAATTTTTCCGTTTCTTTCACGTCAAGCTTTCTTTCGTGCGAAAGATTTTCAAGCCGTTCAATCTGCAACTTAACCGCATTTTCGCCCTTAACAATTTCGTCCGCGTCAAATTCATCTGCGCGAATTGAAAAGTAAGCCGCGTAATAAGCCATAGGGTAGTGAACTTTACAATAGGCAATGCGATAAGCCATCATAACGTAGGCAGTGGCGTGAGCGCGCGGGAAAAGGTATTTAATCTTTTGGCAGGCGTCAATGTACCAATCGGGTATGCCCTTCTCCTTAAGCATTTCAACCTGCTCCGGCTTAATGCCCTTGCCCTTTCTCACGCTCTCCATAATTTTAAACGCCGTCAATGCCTCAACGCCGTTGTGAATCAAGTACATCATGATATCATCACGCGCAGAAATTGCGTTTTGCAATCTGCAAGTACCTGCTTTAATAAGGTCTTGCGCGTTGCCTAACCAAACGTCGGTGCCGTGCGAAAAGCCGGAAATGCGTACAAGGTCGCTGAAACATTGCGGCGTAGTGTCGTCAATCATCTGCCGCGTGAAACTTGTACGAAATTCAGGTATGCCGAACGTGCCGGAGTTGGTGCCGAGTTGCGCGGGCTTTAAGCCAATCGCCTTTGTAGAAGAGAAAAGACTAAGCGTCGGTTTATCGTCAAGCGGAATGGTAAGGGGATTTATGTGCGTGATATTTTCCAGCATTTTTATAACGGTAGGATCGTCGTGACCTAAGATATCCAGCTTGACAAGGCGGGAGCTTATCGAATGGTAATCAAAGTGCGTGGTAATGGTAGTGGAGCTTTTATCTTCGGCAGGGTGCTGAATCGGCGTGAAGTAGTGAATATCCATATCGCGCGGCACAACCATAATTCCGGCAGGGTGCTGACCGGTAGTACGCTTGACGCCGGTAAAACCGTTGGCTTGGTATGAAATAAATGAACCGTCCCTTGCCAGCTTTCTATTTTCAGCCGCGTCAAGTTCGTCATAATATTTTTTAGCAAAACCGTAAGCGGTCTTGTCGGCAATGGTTGAGATTGTACCTGCGCGGTAAACGTTGTGGCGTCCGAATAAAATTTCCGTGTACTTATGCGCGGCGGCTTGATATTCTCCGGAAAAGTTCAAATCGATATCAGGCACTTTGTCGCCGTCAAAACCTAAAAATACGGCGAAGGGTATGTCGTGACCGTCCTTAGTAAGCGGGTGACCGCAGACGGGACAATTTTTGTCGGGCAAGTCGTAGCCGCAAGCCGGATCACCTTTCGTGAAAAATTCGCTGTACTGACATTTGGGACAGCGGTAATGCGGCGGCAGTGGATTTACTTCCGTGATACCCGTCATTGCCGCAACGAAAGACGAACCTACCGAGCCGCGCGAACCTACCAAGTAGCCGTCATCATTGGATTTTTTTACAAGTTTCTGCGCGATAAGGTACAACACCGAAAAGCCGTGCTTAGTTATCGGCGTAAGCTCTTGATTTAATCTTTCTTCTACAATTTTCGGCAGAGGGTCGCCGTACAATTCTTTAGCCTTAGTTCTTGCCATAGTGTCAATTTCAGCGTCGGCGCCGGGCATTTGCGGCGAATACAGACCGTCCGGTATCGGCTTTAACTCTTCAATCGAATCGGCAATCATATTTGGATTTTCGACAACCGCCTTGTACGCCGTGTCTTTGTCAAGGTACGTGAACTCATTCAACATTTCATCGGTGGTACGCAGAAAAATCGGCGGCTGTTCGTCGGAATGCTTAAACCCCTTGCCGCTCATCATTATCGCGCGGTAAAGGCTGTCTTCGGCATTTAAAAAGTGCGCGTCGCAAGTTGCAATCAGCGGCTTATCAAGTTTTTGTGCAATGTCGGCAACGCGGCGATTGATATTGCGCAAATCTTCATCAGAATTAATTTGCGGGAACTGCACAGATTTTTTCAGAAAGTCATTATTATGAATTGGCTGAATTTCAAGATAATCATAAAATTTCGCAATCTCGTCAAGTTCGGCGTCGTCTTTGCCGTCAAGAATCGCGCTGATTAATTCTCCCTGCGCGCAGGCTGAACCGATTATCAAACCTTCGCGGAACTTCGCCAAAATATCTTTTGGAATGCGCGGCTTGCGATAAAAATATTTTAACTGGCTGATTGACACGAGACGATATAAATTGCCGAGCCCGACTTTATTTTTCGCCAAAATAATCACGTGGAAGGCGTAACGCTGATTTTCTTCCGTCGTGAGGTAACCTTCCATGCCGTAGATGACTTTAATTTTTTTGCCCTTCTTGGCAAGTTTTTCGACAGTATCTGCGGCGGTCGGAAAAGCTTGTATAACGCCATGATCCGTTATCGCGACGGCAGACCAATTCCAATTTGCGGCGGTTTCAATTAATTTGTCGGGCGAAATTATCGCGTCCAT
>JAFTEG010000017.1 GCA_017453765.1 Selenomonadaceae bacterium | reverse complement strand
TTAAGTGCGTCCACGTTTTACGTTGCGGTAATTTATGCGTTACTGCCGCGATTAACCGTTACGGTAGAGTTAATGTTACGAATCGACGCTGGTTAATGCCGCTCTTAAATTTGAATTTTATCGCGTTGACTTTATTCAACACGCCCTAGCTAGTAGCCGGTAGCTGTTAGCCTTTTAATCCTTAATCCTTAATTCTTAATTCAACAAATATCCGCCGTCAAGCGAAAAATTTTGTCCCGTAATCCAAGCGGCACGATCACTCAACAAAAATAAAATCATTCCGGAAATATCTTCCGCCTTGCCGAGACCGAGAAGGTAACGCGCAATTTCTTCTTCCGTGACTTCCGATTCATAGGTAATGTTGCCGAGCATATCGGTTTTAACCATTGCAGGCGACACGGTATTAACGCGGTGACGGTTGCGTATAATTTCTTTTGCAATAGGCTTAACCGCCGCTTTAACCGCCGCCTTAGCCGCCGAATATGCGAAAAGGCTTTTTGTACCGAAATCTGCGGCAAGCGAACTCATCAGCACGAAACTTGAACCGGCATTGGAAAATTTTTTCTTCGCGGCAGTTTGCATGAAATTTATCATGCCCCAAAAACTTGTATCAAAAATTTTATGCGCAAGCTCTCTGTCAAAAGAATTTAAAGGCGTCAAACCTACGATACCCGCGCTGTAAACGCCGCCGTCAATCTTGCCGACCTTGCCGACAAAATCTGTAAATGCCGCCTGCCAATCATCTTGAGACGCCGCCGTAACGTCAATCTGCGCGATAAAAATTTTCTGCGTGTTAGTCTCTTTCAAACTGTCAAGCCGCGTTAAATTCCTGCCAACAGCCAAAACATTCGCGCCGCTTTCAGCAAGTTCAATCGCCGCTTGCCGACCGATACCGGACGACGCGCCGATTAGCACAAAATTTTTTCCGCTAAAATCAAATTTCACATTCATCAAATTTCACCTGTCTTAAGGCAAACTAAATTTTTAAAATCGACAATCGCCGACGCTATCGACATTCCCACGCCGAAACCGCTTAGCGCCGATAAAAAATTCACCGGCTCATTAAGCCGCGCCATTTCGCACAAAGTCACCGGTATTGTTGCCGAGCTGGTATTTCCGATTCGCGCTGATTTAAACGGCACCTTTTCAGCGGGAACTTGTAACTGCGACGCGATATTTTCCAGCATTAATTTATTTGCTTGATGTAAAAAAAAGTTGCCGACATTCGACGCGTCGACATTGGCAAAGTTCATCAAGTCAGATAAATTTTTCGGCACGAATTTTGTCGAAAAGTCCATAACCTGCGCGCCGTCCATCGTGACGAAATTTTCACGGACGTTAAGCGAATTGCCTTCAACTACAAGCGGGTTACGGTAGGCGCCGCGTTGCATTATGATAGCGTTGGAAAGTTCGCCGTACGTTTGAATGTTGAAAAAAATTTTTTCGCCGCGACGTTTTGAAATAACTGCCGCCGAGCCCGCGTCACCGAATACCGAAAGGCAGGAGATATCGTCCGCAAAAATATTTCGTGTCACGGTATCGCCGCACAAAAGTAAAACTTTGCCGTCAAGATTCTGCACCAGCGACGCGGCAACGTAAAGACCGTAGACAAAGCCGGAACAGCCTAAACTTATGTCGAAAGTTGCGGCGTCACGGCTCAAGCCCAAGCGATTGTGAAGGACGTGACTTGTTGACGGCAAAAAATAATCGGGCGTCTGCGTCACGAAAATCACGGCGCGAATGTCCGATTTTTTAATTTCAGTTGCAGTAAAAATTTTTTCAGCCGCCGCCACGCAGAAGTCCGACGAACAAATTTTTTCGGCGGCGATACTGAAAGATTCAAAGCCCGGGCCTTTTTTCAGGCGGGCAATTTTTTTATCCGCAACAAGATTTTTAAGC
>JAFTEG010000151.1 GCA_017453765.1 Selenomonadaceae bacterium | reverse complement strand
TATTGCAAAATCTATGCGTTGCCCCTGACAACAAGAAGGTTAAAGGCGGGGTGATTCGGCAAGATTCATGAAGGGAGCGTTTCACCTCAATTCTTTTTTTATTGCCCCCCGCCTAAAACTACGTTGCCTTCGGTTCGGGTTGTCTTTATCTTAGTGATTCAGAAAGCTAAGAAGACGTCCCCGCTTAATACCGCGCTAATGATCCACAACTTTGAGCCGGCTTAATTGTGGACGGCAATCCTCTTACCTGTAATACGGCGGATACGTTCAAATTTTTGCCCGTGATACAAATAGTCAACGTCAACTTTGCCGTCGTCGCACATAGTGACGACAATTTCTTCCAACGGTTCATGGCGCGGCGCGTGTTCCAAGACATAATCGACATATTTTTTGGCGTCCTGCTCGGTGAACTCGTCAAGTCCAAAAGATTCAATTTCAGTGCCTTCAATTATAAATTTCATAAATTCACCTCCTACGGTCTAACAGGCGTGACGACGTAAATGTAATTGTCCGCGCGAACAACGGCGGGATCAAAGGCTCCGTTAAATGCAAATTTGAAGTTGTCTGCTTTAAAAATTTTCAAGACGTCCGCAAAATATTTGGCGTTAAAGCAAATTTCAAGTTCGCCGCCGTCAACATCAGCGTGCAAAAATTCTTTACCCTCGCCAAATTCGCCTGAATAAGCCGAAATTTCCGCGCTGTCACTTGCAAAATTAAACTTAATCTTGCTATCCTTTTCACTTCTCGAAATAACTAAAAGTCTTTCAACGGCGGATCTAAGCTCGCTTGTCACAAATTCGGCGGTAATTTCGGTTTTCGCAGGAATTACGCGGTTGTAGTCGGGAAAAGTGCCTTCAATGAGTCGCGCCTTAATAAAAATGTCCTCGATAATAAACGAAACACTTTTGCCGCTGTAACAAACGCCGACAGGCTCGTCCTCTTCCGTCAACATCTCGGCAATAACGCGGAGTGCAACGGCGGGAATAATAAATCTAGCTGACATAGGTGCGTTTAAAAACACGTCTTTGACAACGGCAAGGCGGTGCATATTCGTGGCGGCTACTGTAATTTTTTCGTCACCAATTTCAAAAAGACATCCCGTGTAAAGCGGGTGACCGTCGTCATTGGAGCAGGCAAAAACGGTGCGATTAATCGCGTCTTTCAGCGCGGGAGCATTAATTTCAAAGTACGTTTCCTGCTCATACTTTTGCTTGACCTTCGGAAAATCATCTGCGTTCATCGTCGCGACAGTGTAGTTAGATCTGCCTGAAGAAATTTCAAGGCAATTTTCAGTGTCGTTCAGCGCGATTAAAATCACGTCTTCTGGCATTACCTTGACAACTTCCAAAAACTTTTTACCGATAACTACAATTTCGCCGCCTTCGTCCTGCGCGTTTACAAAAATGTTGCCCGACATACCGAGCTGATAGTTGTTTGCCTGAAGTTCCAGCGTGTCGCCGACAACTTTAAGGTAAATGCCACCAAGCACAGGCGACATCGGCTTAACTGCGACCGCCTTTGATATTTTTGTAAGCACCTCTACCAAGTCTTTTTTTCTACACGAAAATTTCATTTTTAAACCTCCGTCATAAATGCGATAGCGGTATAAGCCAACACGCCGAAAATAAAGCCGACCGCGTAGCCTATGATTAACGCCTTGAAAATTAAATCCTTAGTCATTGCGTGAAGGCTCCTCTAAAAGCTCGTGAAGTTTAGCACTACGCATACGACACAACCACTCTTTAAGCTCGTCTAAATCGTCGGAAGGCGGGCAATTTTTAACCATATCGGCAAGCAGTTTGTAGGGCACGCGAATAACCGCAGATTCGCTGTCACAATCGACAAATGCGCTGATTCTCAATGCGGTACACCTACTTTGATTAAAAATTCGTCAAGTCCCAACTCATTCATACAGTATTTATAAAGTTGAGGATGCGTCTCTTTCATACGTTGAAATTTATTAGGTTTTTGAAGATGAGCGCCTATCGGGCAAAATATACACCCCGTGCGTGATTCACCTGTAGTGGACAATTTGCCGCTTTTGTCAGCAATGATTGAACCGTAAACCGTTGGAATGACAACGGCATTGTCAACGATATAGCGCAGTATGTCTTGCTCCGTCCAAAACGCAATAGGCTTTGAATTGGCTCGCTTTGAATTAGTAAAATTGTTACATCCGTTCATGTACCAAGCCATTTGCCGACGTTGCGATTCATACGCCAAAATTCCTATGAAAGGGTAAACGCCATTTTCTTTTTGAAATTTATTGAGAGGTCTTTCCTTCATCACTTCACAACATTTAGCGCTGATTTTTACATCGACATCAATGAGCCATTTCCAACGTTTAAATTTTTCATTAATGTTTTGAGGCGTACCGTCTTTTTTCTTGCCTTCAAAAATTTGCAATGCGTAGGGGACATTGCGCCGAGCGGCGTCGATATGTAGTGCGCAAGGTTTAGACGGATAGCAAAAACCGTAAGTGTCAATAACTTTACGAAAATTCATTTCCGGCTTAAGCCAAATGACGTTATCTGTATTCTTGACGTGTTCGCGAACTTCGGGAAAATCCAGGCGTGTATCGACGTAAACGGCGGGGACGTCGGGGTAAAGTTCGCGAACTAATTTTAAAAGTACGGTGCTATCCTTGCCGCCTGAGTATGATACACAAACCTTGCCTTGCCAATGTTCATACCACTCGGTAATGCGCAATTTGCTTAAATTGATTTTTTCATAAAGCGGTAGTGACTGCAGGCGCTTTAAATCTTCTTTTGTATATTTAAGCTCCATATTTATTTTACTCCTCAAAATAGCCGCGCTTGCGATTTTTATCATTAACCGCTTGATAAATTTTCTGCCGTGCCGATTCGTAGTAGCCGAGCTTTTCAAGACGTTTTATGCACATCACGATAATGTAGCCGAGGCAATATTTTTCGACATATTCGACTTCTGCAAGGTCAGCGGCGCAATATCCACAGCCTTCGTTTTGCAGATAATCAAAGACTTTAGCCATTTTTGCGGCGTGGTAACTATTCATAACGGCGGCGACAAGGTCGGTGTAAAAGTCGGCAGGTTCGCTGTAATATTTTTCTTGGTCGTCAATGACGCCGACAACATTTTTGCATTTAATAATGTTAAGGCGCGTGATACAACACGTAATAACGTCTACAAGCTCCTCCGCCTCGTAAACTGTATCATGCCAGTCGTGCGCTTCCACAACTTCTTCACAAATTTGGCGGTAGTACTTTTTAATGCTGATGTCAGCAACTTTTTCGCCGAATTTGTTTTTCTTGACC
>JAFTEG010000150.1 GCA_017453765.1 Selenomonadaceae bacterium | reverse complement strand
TCAAAAGAAAACATGTCCGCAGCATTCGCGTCACGCTCATGGTGCGGACGGGGCGCGCGTCCGTGCGCGCCTCTCCTACTGCGGCAGTTACGTAATTTGCAAAGTCTTTAAATTTGATTTACTCAACACCACCTAGTAGCTGGTAGCTGGTAGCTTGTAGCTTTTAGCCGGTAGCTTGTAGCTCTTAGCGATTAGCGCCGGATTTTAATGCGTCCACTTTATCAAGGCGCTCCCAAGACAAGTCAACATCAGTCCTGCCGAAATGTCCGTAAGCGGAAGTGGGGCGGTAAATAGGACGACGCAGGTCAAGCATTTTTATAATTCCGGCGGGACGCAGATCAAAGTTTTCATTGACAAGCTTTGTAATAAGTTCCTCGTCAACTTTATTCGTGCCGAAAGTGTCAACGTTCACCGAGACGGGACGCGCAACGCCGATAGCGTAGGCAAGCTGAATCTCGCAACGGTCGGCAAGTCCCGCCGCCACGATATTTTTTGCAACGTAACGCGCCGCATATGACGCACTGCGGTCAACCTTCGTCGGATCCTTGCCGCTGAATGCGCCGCCGCCGTGACGCGCCATGCCGCCGTACGTATCGACAATAATTTTTCTGCCGGTAAGTCCCGAATCCCCCTGCGGCCCGCCGATAACAAATTTGCCGGTGGGATTGACAAAAAATTTCGTGTCAGCCGTCAATAACTCTTCAGGCACAATCGGCTTAACGACGTACTTGATAACGTCGGCTTTAATCTGTTCAACGCTTACATGCGGTTCGTGTTGCGTGGAAACTACGATGGTGTCGACAGCAACGGGTTTGTCGCCTTCATAAACTACGGTGACTTGCGTCTTACCGTCGGGACGAAGGTAATTCATTTCGCCGGTGACTTTGCGAATGTCGGCAAGTTTGTACGCCAGCTTATGTGCAAGGGAAATTGGCAGCGGCATATATTCAGGCGTTTCATTCGTCGCGTAGCCGAACATCATGCCTTGATCTCCCGCGCCTATCGCGTCTTCGATATCCATATTGCCTTCACGTGCCTCAAGCGCTTTGTTTACGCCCTGCGCAATGTCCGGCGATTGTTCGTCCAGCGAAATTAAAACGCCTACCGTGTCCGCGTCAAAACCGTACGCAGAATTTGTGTAGCCGATTTCGCGAATTGCCTCACGAATAATTTTTGAAATGTCGACGTAGCAGGTGGTAGAAATTTCGCCTACAACGTGAACTTGTCCGGTAGTTACCAAAGTTTCGCAAGCCACGCGACCTTCGGGGTCACGCTCCAAAATTGCGTCCAAAATGCTGTCAGAAATTCTGTCGGCAACTTTGTCGGGATGCCCTTCCGTCACCGATTCCGAAGTAAATAAACGTTTCTTCAAATGTAACACTCCTCATAAAATTTTAGAAGTTTTTAGCGCGTTAATTTCAAGCCGAATTACGGCGTTTAATTGTACACCATTTCATACGGTAAATTCAACCGCGCAAAAAAAATCCCTACGACTTTGCGCCGCAGGGACATTTTTTTAACCAGATTACGCGAGAATTCCCCCGCCTCTATAGGCGGCGGGATGAATCGCACTTTTTAGGTTGACCTAAATGTAACCTTTGTGTATACTTATGAAAAAATTA
>JAFTEG010000149.1 GCA_017453765.1 Selenomonadaceae bacterium | reverse complement strand
GCCATTATGACACAGGTAAATAATTGGCGCTCCGCTTCAAGCGGTGTTGACTGGAACGAAGAACTTACCAACATGATAAAATATCAAAAAGCCTTCGTTGCGTGTTCTCGTTGCCTTAACGCTATGGACGAATGCTTAGACAGGCTCGTTAACAGCACCGGATCGGTCGGCAGGTAATTTGCAGGTTTAATCAGAAAGGACGGTGAAGGCGCTCTCCAAAGAGGGACGCCGCGTTATATGACAATGCGGATTAGTAGTCTTCAATACATGTACAATTATAAAACGGCGCTGAATAAAGCCTATAAAAACCAGACCAAACTTTTTGAACAGGCGGACGGCTCCAAACTTCATCGCGGCAGTGACGATCCCGTTGCCTATTCAAGATTTTTACGTTACAACGTCTCCAAAGCCGAAAATGAACAGTACCAACGCGACGTTGAAAACGGCGTCTCCATTATGAAAACCGCAGACGCCACGCTTTCCAACATGCTCGTACACTCAAAAACTTTTGTTGAAAAAACCGTTCAAGCGGCGAATACTTACAACACCAGCGCGGACTTTGAGTCCATCGCAAAGGAAATGTATTCATGCATTGAAGAAATTGTTTCTCTTTCCAATACCCAGCAAGGCGATCGTTACATTTTTTCCGGTCAAAAAGATATTACCGAACCTTTCACCATGTCGGAAGAATATTATAACAGGGCACTTTCAAAAACACTCGACGCCGCACAGACAAAATTTTTCAAAGGACAAGTCAGCGAAGGCGATTCATACGTTTATCAAATGTTGCACTTGGAAGACGACGACGGCGAATATTATTTGGACACGGAAAACGGATACATCTATACAAAAAAATTTCTCGAAGAAGGCTACAAAGAACTTGTCACAATGGATTATACCGTAATCAAAGAAGATGATACACAGACAAAATCTCCCCTCGTCAAAGGCGCCATTGATGATGCCGACAACAATGAAGAGACAAAGGCATTATTGCAAGCCGGTATCGTCAACTACGGCACGCCGATTGATGTTTCGGATACAGATACTTTCACGGTCAGCATGTACATTAACAATAAAGGCGTAGTTACTACAGACCAAATCAGCTTTAGTGTACCCGATACAGACGACGAAGGAAACGCGACAACGAGTACAAAAACGCTTAAAATTTCTTCCGTTTATCAACAGATCGTGACTTACAGCGGCGACACAAACAATATTTCTATGGTTAAACGTAACGGCGCCAACGACAATTTGAGCGACGTTGTAAACGTTACCGGCGTAGATGTTTTCGCGTATGATATTTTTGATAATGACGTTTCCGGCAACGATTATTCGGGCTCGGCTTATCTAAATGACATGATAACGGTTTATCAAAAAGTTTTGGCGGGCGACGAAGATTGGCTGACTTCTGACGGTGTAACCCTTGCCAACGCCGCGCATAATTCCATAACCCTTGCGCAGACGACAATAGGTTCACGTATTCAACTTTATGAAGATGTACATAATATGCTGACCAGTCAAAATGAAACAATTACCGAAGATATAACAAATGTCAGCGGCGTCGACGTGGCAGAATTGGCAACGCGACTCATGGAGATGACGTCGATTTATAATATGTCGCTGTCTATGGGCGGCAGAATTTTGCCTGTTTCGCTTGCCGATTATCTCTGATATTTATTAATTGCCTAAATAATTTTCCAAGAGTTTGCGGTTACAATCGCCGCGAACTCTTTTTTTAATTTAAAATAAAAAAAAATTGCAGCCGATAAGTTCATATCAGCTGCAATCAAGTAATTTTTTTAAAGTTCAGCCCAAGAGAAAGGACCGAGCGTCGAAATACCTGCGCGGCAAAATTCTCGGACGGTATAATATTGTACGTTGTTCATCATCATCGGGTAATAAAATTGCGCGGGATGCCAAAAATCCATAATCAGCTTGTCGCCCCAACGATACGCGCCCTTAGATCCCTTAGTAAGTTCTTCGTAGTAGAAAACACGTTCGCGCTTTCGTTTTGATTCTTCTTCGGGTTTTTTAGCCGTCAGCATTTTAAAAGTATTGCAACATAAAATTACATCGGGGTTGATGAGTTCAATTTCCTTGCGCAATTCGGTAGCGTCTTCGAGCGCGAAATTTTTTGCAACTG
>JAFTEG010000148.1 GCA_017453765.1 Selenomonadaceae bacterium | reverse complement strand
TTTTAAAGTAGCATTCTGTCCTTTGCTTAAAAAAGTTTTCTTTGCTAGAATATCTCCACTTGCCGTAAAAGGCTTGGAACTTTTTTTAGAAAGGAGAGAGGTTAAATGCAGCTAAAAACGGTAACAAAGCGGTCGGGTAACAGCGTTGTCTATGACCGCCGAAAAATTTTTAATGCCGTTGCAGGAGCAAATCGCGACGCAACTACCGCAGGAGACAAACTTAAGCCGGAAGACGTGGAAAGCGTGACGCAAGACGTTGAACGCGCCATTTCCGACCGTGACGGCATCGGCGTTGAAGAGATTCAAAACATTGTTGAAACGACGCTGATGACGCACGGTTTTTTTGACGTTGCGAAACAGTACATTGTCTATCGACAAAAGCACGCGCAAAGACGTGACGCCAAAAAAAATTTAATGGATACGTACAAAGATATTTTCTTCGCAAATTCGGCAGATATCGATTTAAAACGCGACAATGCAAACATTAATGCAGATGCCTCAATGGGAATTATGCTCAAACTCGGCACGGAGGGAGCAAAATTTTTCGTTGACAATTACGTTTTACCGGAAGAATTTGCATTGGCTGACAAAGAAGACTGGATTCATATACATGACAAAGACTTTAGCCTGATAACGCTGAATTGTTGTCAAATAGATTTGTTGAAACTTTTTCATGGCGGCTTTTCGACAGGTCACGGCTTTTTACGCGAACCAAATTCCATTCGTGCATATTCGGCGCTGGCTTGCATTGCTATTCAAAGCGATCAAAATGATATGTTCGGCGGACAGAGCATAAACGCCTTTGATTATGCTATGGCCGAAGGCGTGAGAAAATCTTTTAAGAAGGCGATTAAACTTGCGGTGAAACGTGCCGCCGAATTTTGTGACATTGAACCGAATGAAGAAAAAATTAATCTTGACGTATGCACTTATTCAGAAGGTATAAATTCCGCCGCAGTGGAAAATTTGACAGAAGTAGTCGGCTCAAAAAATCTTGCCGAAAAAGTTTATAAATCAGCTTGCAGGGACGTTGAAGAGGAAACGCATCAAGCAATGGAGGCGTTGATATTCAATTTTAACACGCTCCACAGCCGAGCCGGAGCGCAGGTAGAGTGCCTGACTGCGTAGAAATACGTAGCTTAGAATAAGGCAAAATCGATAAAGACTAAGGATTTAAATTAAAATTTATACATCATTAACTTTACAAACAGCCCTTAGATTAAGTCTTAAATTAAATCTAAGTTAATGTCGAGGTAATCGCCGCTTAAAAAACGACGACACCGTAGAGCGTAGAGGTGAACCCGCAAAAGCGGAATATAATCCTCCAAGAGTGCCTTACACCTTAACGTAAAGTCGAAGGTGAAAACGTACGCCAAACCGAATCTGAATGGACAGATTGATGAAAATGAACGAAAGTTCCGGAGGGCAGGATAAAAAGCCTGCCGGTAATCACAAAAGACCCTTCAGCTCAATCAATTATGGAATGGATACAAGTCCCGAAGGCAGATTGGTGATTCGCGAAGTTTTGAACGCCACTGAAGCGGGTCTCGGAAATGGTGAAACGCCGATTTTTCCCATTTCCGTTTTTCAGCTTAAAGCCGGTGTTAATTACAATGTAGACGATCCCAACTACGATTTATTCAGGCAAGCATGCAGAGTAAGCGCGAAACGTTTATTTCCGAATTTTACAAACGTTGACGCGCCGTACAATTTGCAATATTACAAAGAAGGTGACTACAACAGCGTTGTGGCAACTATGGGATGCAGAACCCGCGTAATGTCTAATGTCAACGGTCCCGAACAATCCGGCTCGCGCGGAAATTTTTCTTTCGTCACTATAAACCTGCCTAAACTTGCGCTTGAGGCTAAAGGCAACCTTGATGAATTTTTCCGCCTTTATGACAAGTACATTACCATTTGCCATGACTACCTGCTTTTCCGCCTTAAAACCATTGAAGAAAAGCACGTCTACAATTTTCCCTTCCTCATGGGACAAGGCGTCTGGCTTGACAGCGATAAACTTAAGCCTACGGATAAAATTAAAGACGTACTGAAACACGCAAGCTACTCAATCGGTTTTTGCGGTCTTGCAGAGTGTCTTGTAGCGCTTACCGGCAAGCATCACGGACAAAGTGAAACCGCGCAGGAACTCGGCTTGAAAATCGTAGGTCACCTTAGAAAACGTACCGACGAATATACAAAGCTTGAAACGCGTAATTGGACGACCTTCGGCACTCCCGCTGAATCGACGGCGGGACAATTTCAACGCGCCAACAGAAAAGTTTACGGCATTATAAAAGGCGTCACCGACCGCGATTACATGACTAATTCCAGTCACGTACCGGTTTACTTCCCAATCTGCGCGCACGACAAAATTAGAATTGAGGCGCCGTACCACGCACTTTGCAACGCGGGGCATATTGCCTACATTGAAATGGACGGCGACCCTACCAAAAATATTTCCGCCTTTGAAGCAGTTGTCCGCGCAATGCACGATGCCGACATGGGATATTTCAGCATCAATCACCCCGTAGACCGCGACCCCGTCTGCGGCTACACCGGCATTATTGCTAACGAATGTCCGCATTGTCACCGCAAAGAAATTATACGCGGCACCTTCCATATTGACAGGTTATAGGTTTTAGCTCCTACCAATTCCGAACAAATAAAAAAATCCCGCAAGTTTTTATCCTGCGGGACTTTTTTATTTATAGGGCAAGTTTTATTTTTACGTAGTTTAATTTATATTTTTAACGAAACTTAAAATTCTAAGCGTCTTACTTTTTTTAAATTTTAAGCGCTTACTTTTCTTTAGCGATAATTTCACTCTGATAGTGGAAACATTCCTGCGCGATATCTTTATTCAGAATCAGCAGACAAATTAAATTCGGAATTGCCATTAAGCCGTTCATAGTGTCGGAAAAATTCCATACAATGTCAAGCGTCTGCGTGGCGCCGATAAATGTAATGCAGCTGAAAACGGCGCGGTAGGCGTAAATGACGCCGCGATTGCTGATAAGATATTCCAAAGACTTTTCGCCGTAATATTCCCAGCCGAGAATGGTCGAAAATGCGAACAGCGCAAGGCTGATTGAAACGATTACTCGCGCCCAATCGCCGAAAACCGTGCTGAATGCCAAAATCGTAAGCTCCGCGCCGGAAACCAGCTTGCCGGTACCGATATCAACCGCGCCGAGCATGCCGGAACTTGCAATAACCGTACCTGTCAAAAAGCAAATTATCATCGTGTCAAAAAAAGTACCGGTCATATTAACGTAGCCTTGACGTGACGCGTGGTCAGTACGTGCCGCCGCCGCCGCTATAGGTGCCGAGCCGAGTCCCGCTTCATTGGAAAATACGCCGCGTGCCACGCCCCAACGCATTGCCGTCAACATTGTGGCAACGATTGAACCGCCGACGCCGCCTGCAACCGCCTCAGTCGAAAACGCCATTTGAATCATTGTCGCCCAACCGGAAGGGACATTTTCAAAATTTACGATAATTACAATTAACGTCACGACAATGTAAAACGCCGCCATTGAAGGCACAATGACGCTGGAAACTTTGCCGATTGAATGGACGCCGCGCATTAATACCGCAAGTGAAAGCACGGTTAAAACTACGCCGGTCATCCATGTAGGAACTGAAAAGCTTGCGCTGAATGCCGAGCTGATTGAATTAGCCTGCGTCATGTTGCCAATGCCGAATGACGCGCAGACTGCGAAAAATGCAAAAAGCGCCGCCATGCATTTGCCGAACGCGCCGCCGATTCCGTTTTTCATCGCGTACATCGGTCCGCCCGACATTTCGCCGACAGAATTTGTTTCACGGTATTTTACTGCCAAAACCGATTCGCCGTACTTAGTCGACAAGCCGAAAGCCGCGCTTATCCACATCCAAACTATCGCGCCGGGTCCGCCGAGTACCATTGCCGTCGCGACGCCTACGATATTTCCCGTGCCGACCGTTGCAGAAAGCGCCGTCATCAGCGATTGGAAAGGCGAAAGGTCACCTTTGTGCTCCGCCTTATTCTGCATTATCAATTTTATTGAATAAATCAAATTTATCCACGGCAAAAACTTTAGGCGTATTGTCAAAAATATGCCCGTGCCTACCAACAACGCAAGCATTATCGGTCCCCAGACAAAGTCGTTTACATCATTGAGTAATTGCGAAAAGTCCATCACTAAACCTCCTATAACTTAACTTTATTTTAATACGGCAAAAAAAAACGCCGAAACTTTGAAAAAAATTTCGACGAAAATTATATTTTAATGCAACAATATTGTCAATTAATCTGATAGTCTATAGGTTTACGGTTATAGCAGCAAGACTTTAACGCTCCAAAGTTCTGACGCGCCGGTCAATGGTTGAAAGTCCGCGATAAACCGTACCAATGTCGATAGATTCTCCGCGACTTGCAACGTAGCGCTCCAACTTTCTCTTCACACGTTGTAAGGCATTGTCAATAGATTTAACGTGACGATTCAAACCCAATGCAATCTCTTGGTAAGACTTGCCGTCAAGATACGCCATTAAAACCTGCCATTCCAAATCGCTTAGAATTTCTTCCATCTTCTTTTCTATCGCCAAAAATTCTTCGCGACTTATCACCAATTCTTCAGGATCGGCAACCTTAACGCCGGATATCACGTCAAGTAAAGTCCTGTCCGAGTCCTCGTCATAAATCGGCTTATTCAGCGAAATGTATGAATTTAACGGAATATGTTTTTGGCGCGTCGCAGTTTTTATCGCGGTGATAATTTGGCGCGTCACGCATAGCTCCGCAAAGGCGTGAAAGGAAGAAAGTTTATCGCTTTTAAAATCGCGAATTGCTTTGTAAAATCCAATCATACCTTCTTGGATTATGTCTTCGCGGTCTGCACCGATTAAAAAATATGACCTGGCTTTGGCGCGTACAAAACTTCTGTAGCGCTGAATCAAATATTCCAGCGCGGCGTTGTTTGTATTTTCCTTTATTTCTGCTATTAATTCTTCATCAGTCAATGCATCGTACTTTGCAGAATCATCGTAGGTGCCGACATCAAAACCGCTACTTGTGTTAGTGTCCATTTCACGACCTCCGTCGACTGATTATAACCTACAATTTTTTTTTAGTCAAACGATTTAAACGTATTTAATTCTGCAAATTTTTTAAAATCCTTTTTTTAATTACAAAAAAATTTTTTCACAGATACTGATTTAACAAAAAAATTTTCGTAACGCCGCAATTACGGAAATGTTCGCCCGTCCGTAGAAATTTTTTTGCGCCAAAAGGAGAGTATTTTTAATTTTAACCTTGACGCAAAACTTTTTCCAATTCCGTTACAAGGTTATCAATGCGCCGATATTTTAATTTGTAGCTGACGCGATTTGCAATAAGCCGCGCCGTGCAGTCCATAATGCTGACAATTTCTTCCAAATTATTTTCGCGCAGTGTCGTACCGGTCTCCACAATGTCAACAATACTTTCTGAAAGGTCTACTATAGGTCCGAGTTCGATTGAGCCGTTAAGCTTGATATATTCCATTTGCATGCCGCGATTTGTGAAAAATTTTTCGGCAATGCGCGGAAATTTCGTGGCGACTCTTGTATAGGCGTAGTCTTCAAGCCTTGCACGTTTTTTATCTTTCGGCACCGCCATCATCAAGTGACATTTGCCGAAACCTAAATCAAGCAGTTCATAAATGTCTTTGCCCGATTCGGCAATAACGTCCTTGCCGATTATGCCGATATCCGCCGCGCCGTGTTCGACGTAGGTGGGAACGTCCGCAGTTTTCGTGATAATAAATTTAAGCCGCACTTCTTCATTTTCTATTACAAGCTTGCGGGATTTTTCGATTAACCCTTCGGCAGTCCAGCCGACTTTTTTTAAAAGTTCCGTCGACAATTCAAAAAGTTTTCCTTTCGGCAAGGCGATTGTGATAATGGATTCGTCCGTTTTAATTCACTCCTTGTGAAATATTTTGTTTGCGGCAGGACAACTTCACTGCAACTCGTCACTCGCCGACTGTTTAAAGTATATTAATTTGAAAAGACAAAGTCAAGCCGCGTTACGTCGACGTCAGCTTAGAGCGCGGCGGCAACTTGACTTCGGAAAATATTTTTTATGCGGCAAGTGTCAGCGGCTTATGTTATAATCTGAAAAAAATTTTGGCAGGTGTCACGCAAATGGACGTAAAAAGTTTGAGCAAATTTCTTTCACTGATACTGCGTCACAAGCCGGAAACGGTAGGCATAAAACTTGACGCAGGCGGCTGGGCTGACGTTAATGAACTTCTGCGCGGAATGAAACGTGGCGGCAAAACTATTTCCTTCGCAGATTTAGAAAAAGTTGTGGCGGAAAATGACAAGCAGAGATTTTCTTTCAATGCCGATAAAAATAAAATTCGCGCGAATCAAGGTCACTCAATAAATGTTGACGTGGAATTGGAAGAAAAAATTCCGCCGACAAAACTTTTTCATGGCACATTGGAAAAAAATTCCGCGCAGATTGAACGTGACGGCATTTTAAAAATGTCGCGCCTTTACGTTCACTTATCGGCAGACATTGAGACGGCCGAAAAAGTTGCACGAAGGCGAAAGGGTACGCCGCTGATTTACGAAGTCGACGCGGCTAAAATGTCCGCCGACGGCATTACGTTTTACCAATCAGTCAACGGCGTTTGGCTTACGAATCACGTACCGGCAAAATATTTGTCACGGCTTGAAATGGAAAAATGAAACTTGCACGAGAATTTTACCTTCGTACCGGCTTGGACGTTGCACGCGATTTAATCGGCAAAAAACTTGTTCATCGTACTGCCGACGGCGTGGCAAGCGGCATTATCGTGGAGACCGAAGCTTATATGGGCGCGATTGACGCCGCCGCTCATTCCTACAAAGGCTTTACCGAGCGCACAAAAATTCAATTCGGCGCAGGCGGTTATGCTTACGTCTACCAAATTTACGGCATGCACTTTTGCATGAACGTGGTTGCCAACGTTGAAAATATTCCCGACGCCGTTTTAATTCGTGCGCTTGAACCTGTTGACGGCGTGGAGCTTATGAAACTGCGGCGCGGTAAAAATAATCTGCGCGACCTCTGCTCCGGTCCCGGCAAACTTGCTCAAGCGCTGGCAATTACAAAAAATCATTACGGCGTTGATTTATGCGGCGACGAACTTTTCATAGAGACGGCAATTTCAAATCCCGCCGTCACGGCTACAAAACGAATCAATATCGACTACGCAGGTGACGCGGCAAATTTTTTATGGCGTTTCATTTTGACCGACAATAAATTCATTTCGACTAAAGTAAATCCTAATCCCTCTTAACTCTTAACTCCTTACTCCTTACTCTTCCCTATTCCCTCATAATGTCAAAAGGTTAAAAATATTTCTTGACATTTTGTCTTTTTGATGATATCATTTCGCGCGTCAAAAAAGTTGAGAAACTAACTTCCGAGAGGATGATATATATGGCAGGAGAAAAATTTACAGCAAAAGCAATGACGGCGATACAGGCGGCGCAACAACTTGCGGCAATGAAGTATCACCAAGAATTTAACTCAAAGCATTTAATGTTGGCGCTGGCGAAAGAGCCGGAAGGACTTTTGGCGACGATATTTGAAGAATGCCAAACCGATTTACCGATGTTAAAGGTGAAGTTGGAGGCGGAATTAAATAAGATACCCGGCGTGAAAGGTCAAGAGCGGCTGTCAATGGGCGTAGACTTAGCGCGCGTTATCGGTAAGGCGAATGAATATTCAAAGTCAATGCGCGACGATTATATCAGCACGGAACATTTACTTTTGGCGTTGGTGACTGACGGCAGTGCGGAAGTTCAAGCGTTGGCAAAAGAATTTAAACTTTCTAAAGATAAAATTGACGAGTCGATTAAAAAGAATCGCAAACAAAATGTCACGACGGAAAATCCGGAAGAGGCGTACCAAGCGCTGGCAAAATTCGGACGCGATTTAACGGCGGCGGCTAAGGCAGGTAAGCTTGACCCTGTCATTGGGCGTGACGAAGAAATTAGGCGCACGATTGAAATTTTAAGTCGACGCACTAAAAATAATCCCGTGTTAATCGGCGAACCCGGCGTAGGCAAGACGGCGATAGTTGAAGGTTTGGCGCGGCGAATCATTGAAGGCGACGTGCCGGAATCACTGAAAAATAAAACGCTGTACGCGCTTGATATGGGATCGCTCATTGCCGGTGCTAAATTTCGCGGTGAATTTGAAGAGCGCTTGAAATCTGTGCTGGCGGAAATTTCAAAGTCGGACGGACAGATTTTACTTTTCATAGACGAAGTTCATACCGTTGTAGGCGCGGGCAAAGGCGGAGAAGGCGCGATGGACGCGGGCAATATCTTAAAGCCGATGATGGCTCGCGGCGAATTGCGCTGTATCGGTGCAACGACGCTTAACGAATACCGCAAATACATTGAGAAAGATTCCGCGCTTGAGCGCCGTTTTCAACCCGTGCTTGTCGGTGAACCTACAGTCGAAGATACAATTTCAATTCTGCGCGGCTTGAAGGAACGCTACGAAGTTCATCACGGCGTAAGGATTCGTGACGCGGCACTTGTCAGCGCGGCTACTCTTTCGGACCGTTACATTTCCGATAGATTTTTACCCGATA
>JAFTEG010000016.1 GCA_017453765.1 Selenomonadaceae bacterium | reverse complement strand
CATACATACGCCGACTTTGCCCGACGCCCGCGCATAACCGTCCGCCGCATGCGCCGCGTTTTGTTCATGCGTTACCAAAATTTGGCGAATATTTTTTTCGTCAACAAGCGCGTCATACATAGGAAGTATCATGCCGCCGGGGTAAGCCCAGATTGTATCAACGCCCTGTTCCTTTAAGCACTCGACTACTGCTTTAGCACCGCTCATTATCATTGACCACACCACCTTTTGAATTAAGAATTAAGGATGTAGAATTAAGAATTTATAGGCTGGGAATTTCTCTTCCCTCTTCCCTATTACTGCGCGATGCCTTGACCGAGTTTATAGAAAGTCACTTGCTTTAAAGTCAGCTTATCGCCGTTCGGAATGAAAATAATATCCTGCGACGTCTCAGCGGGATAAATGCGCGAAGTCAAAACTGCCGCGCCGTCATTTACAAAAACTTCAATCGACGAGCGGTCAATATAAATCCTAAGCTTTAAAATTTCTTCCGGCGTCAATACAACTTCCCTGCCGTCTTTGGGACCTGCACCGGAATTTTCGCGGTTAATTGCAAAAGTCGCCGTCTCTTTATCATACGTCAACAAAGTTTTTTCGTCACCGTCAGCACGAAGGGCGATTGAGAAGTTTTCACTTTTCGCAGTGTCAATCTCCGCAATAAGTTCACCCGTCACGCCTTTCACGCCGTCAAGTTGCGTCGGCACGGAAATATTTAAATTTTTATGCGACACCGAGCCTTCACGCAAACTTTCAAGCTCTTTTGCCGGTACGCTTACAAGCTTGCCGTTGCGAATATGAAGTTCACGCGGCACCGTCATTGTACCTGCCCAGCCGTCTTGTTGCTCCGGCATATCGGCAAACCACATTGCAAGCCAGCCAATCATAATACAGCGACCGTCTTCAGTCTGCGTAACTTGCGGCGCGTAAAAGTCCGAGCCGTAGTCAAGCAGGTCAAATTCACCGTGATTGAAAATTCCCGTGTAGTAGTCAAGCTTGCCAATCATGTAGCCGGAGTCTACCGCGTTGACAAATTTATTTTCTTCGCGCTCAATGCCCATAGGCGACATAATTAAAACGTCCTGCCCGTCCACTTCGCAAAAGTTTGGACATTCCCACATATTTCCTTCGTTGCCTTCAGCGCGCGCAGAAATATTTTTAAAGCGCCAATCTTTTAAATCGTCCGATTCATACAGCAAAACTTGTCCGTGCGTACCTTCGACATTTTTTGAACCGATGACGCAGTAAAATTTTCCGTCCTTTTTCCAAACTTTGGGATCTCGAAAGTCACTGCCGTTAATCGAATCAGACGTAGGCGCGGGAAGTATGGGATTTTCTTCGTACTTCGTGAACCTTATGCCGTCGTCACTCACTGCAAGCGCCTGGTCTTGGTAGCCGCCGTTCGGTAAGCCGACATTGCCCGTGTACATAAGATAAAGCTTGCCGTCATGTTCAATCGCACTGCCGGAAAAGCAGCCGTCCCTGTCATAACTTTCGTCAGGTCTAAGCGCTATCGGCAAATGTTTCCAATGCGCCAAATCAGACGAAACGACGTGACCCCAGTGCATCGGTCCCCACTGCGCGGAGTACGGGTGATACTGATAAAAAAGATGATACTGTCCTTTATAAGTGCAAAAGCCGTTCGGATCGTTAATCCAACCCACCGGCGCCGCTACGTGATACAGCGGATACCAACGATTATTTTTCAAGAGAATTTTCTCCTTCCAATTAACAAAAATATTTCGGCAAGAATCATTCGGCGCTAAGATTTTTTATCCTTCAAAAAAATTTTTTTAAGCCTATTAATATTTATTGACAGCGTGCGTATAATAGGCAGAAAGATAAAAATGAAAACAAAGTGAATTTAGTAAAGTAAAATTGCAAAGGAGAAATTAAAAATGTCTGAAGAAAAAATTGTGAACGAAGAAATTAAAGCTGAAGAAATTAAAGCTGAAGAAGTTATCAGCGATGAAGAGCTTGAAGGCGTTGCAGGCGGCTATGCTTGGGAAATTCGCGACGACGCAAACCGTCTCCGCAACTTGGGCTACCTTCCCAAAGACCGCGACGTCAGCAAAGATGAAGTCAATAACGCAATGTTTAAACTCGGACAGGATCTCGGCTTTGAACTCGGCACCGATCTTCAAAAGCGCAGCGAAAACTCTTACTACATAAATCGTAAGAGAACAAGCCGCGACAAAGTTTGGGAGAAAATTTACTCGAAACTCGACAGAAGATACTAATCCGATACGTTAATTGAAAAATAGTTAAACAAAAATATTTTTGAAAGTTAAAAGGAGAAATTACAAATGTCTGAAGAAAAAATTATCAACGAAGAAATTAAAGCTGAAGAAATTAAAGCTGAAGAAGTTATCAGCGATGAAGAGCTTGAAGGCGTTGCCGGCGGCACTGCAAGAGAAATTCGCGAAGACGCAGATCGCCTCCGCAACTTGGGATATCTCCCCAAAAACCGCGATGTCAGCATGAATGAAGTTAATGACGCCTTTGTACAGCTCGGTAAAGATGTCGGCTTGCATCTCGGTTGCTCACTCGATGACGATCGCAAAAATAAGTACTACATTAATCACGACAAGACACCCCGCAATGAAGTTTGGAGTAAAATCTACAGCAGACTCGGTCGCGGCGGATACTAAGCCGATAAACTGAAAAATAATCCCTTAAATTTAAACTGAAAAATTAAACTGAATTAAACCCTTTAAAATCACCTTCTCCATAAAATTAACCCCCTCCATAAAACCAAAATCATGAATCAATTAAACGCGATAGGGAAAATTTCCTTGCCGCGTTTTTTTGTTGCAAAAATTTTTGCAGGGAATTTTAACTTGAACGTGAAATAAAGCGGCTATGAAAAAATTTATTTACAAAGGCTACGACGCGCAGTCTGTAGCGCAGTCAGGCACGCTGGAGGCGGAAGATTACGCGGCGGCTTATGCGGCGTTGCTGTATCAAGGCGTGACGGTAGTCAGCTTGCGGCAGGAAAAGCTCAGCGCTAAAAATTTTATCTTTGAACAAGTAACGCGCCTGCAACTCGGCGAACGCTGGGTATCAACCTTCTTTCGCGAATTAAGCGTAATGCTCGGCACAATGACTCTTCACAGCGCGCTGGAACTTTTAACCGAAACTTCGCGAGGTCACGTGGCGGAAAAAATTTTACGCGACTTGGCGGACGCGGTAGGCGGCGGCGAAAAATTCAGTGACGCATTGCGGCGGCACGAAGTAATTTTTTCAGGCGACATTATTCAAAGTATTGAAATTGCGGAACAAAGCGGCAAGACGCAGGAAGTTACCAAAACGCTATCTGCGCGACTTGAAAGAAGTTACGTCACCGGCAGAAAAGTTCGCGGCGCAATGTACTACCCCGTTGTAGTTTTTATCGCGGCGATAATTGCGGCGGTCATTATGATTAACGTGACACTGCCGGTATTTGAATCGTTTTATCAAGATCGCGGCGGTGATTTACCGCTTACAACATTCGTACTGCTGCACGGCGGCAAATTCGTCACGGAGCATTTAATTTTAATCGCGGCGATATTTTTAGGCGGAATATTTTCAGCGCTGATGATTTACCGTGAAGTCGACGCGGTAAAATTTTTTGTCGACAAAATGAAATTGAACGTGAAAATTCTGCGCGAAATTGAACTAAGAAATTTATTCGGACGGCTGAGCTTTTTGCTTGAAAGCGGCGTGACGTTGGACGAAGCAATAAGATTAACCGCGCTGTCGAATGAAAATTTATTTATGCAACACGTTTTAAGTGACGCAAAACTTTCAATAGAAAAAGGCGACACGCTTGAAAAAGTTTTACGGCGCGGAGTAAAAAAAATTTCGCCGCTGTACTTGGGCTTAATTGCTACCGGTGAGGCGACGGGCGAAATTGTAGAAATGTTACGGCAATGTGAATCGATGGCGGATTTTGAAATTGATGAAACTCTGCGCGAATTGCCGGCAAAGGCGGAAGTCTACGGCACGCTTGCGGCAGGATTAATCGTAGCAGTTTTGGTATTTTCAATAATGTTACCGATTTTCAATATGTCGAGTTTAAATTTTTAGAGAACAGGTAGTAGGTATATGACGGGACAAGTTATAAAATTTTACAACAGCTTTTTCTTCGTGCAGGTTGACATTACCGACCAACCAACTATCGATCCATCGATCCAACGATCTATCGATCTAATCCCCTGCAAACTGCGCGGCATAATAAAGCGCGACAAAAAATCCGGCAGTTCGGTTTATCCAGGCGACTTCGTAGAAATTTCGCCGCTTGCTGACGGCACGGGCGTAATAAAAAATATCCTGCCGCGAAAAAGTTTGCTGAATCGCCCTGCCGTTGCCAACGTCGACAGAGTAATTTTGACTTTCGCCGCCGCTAATCCGAATTTGCACCCGCTACTTTTAAATCGCTTTATCGTGCTGGCGGAGCAGGCGCAACTTGCCGAAATTATTATTTGCGTGAATAAGATTGACCTTGCCGCTGAAAATTTTTTGTCGGAGTATGAATCTCTGTACAAAATTATTCGCACTTCGACGGTGACCGGTGAAGGCATTGACGCGCTGAAAAATATTTTGTCGAGCGGCGTCACGGTATTTGCGGGACCTTCCGGCGTCGGTAAATCGTCACTTCTAAATGCCATTGACGCGAATTTAAAATTGAAAGTCGGCAAAGTCAGTGAAAAAATTCTGCGCGGTAAACATACAACGCGCATTTGTGAGCTGATAAAATTTCGCGACGGCTTTTTGGTTGACACGCCCGGTTTCAGTGCGGTGGATTTAAAAGAAGTCGGCATCACGAAAAATAATTTGCGATATTATTTTAAAGAGTTCGCGCAGTTTTCAGCGGCATGCAAATTTTTAAATGACTGCAGTCACGACCATGAGCCGAATTGCGGCGTAAGAAGTGCCGTTGCCGAAGGTAAAATATTGCGTGAACGTTATGAAAATTATCTTACCATTTTGAAGGAATTGTAAAATATGCTATAATCCTGAGTTAGGGAAGAGGGATTAGGGAACAGGGAATAGAATTTCTAGCCCCTAAAAAATTCGGGAGTGAAAACATTGCAACTGATTCCGACAGAATATAGACGCGCTTTAAGACGAATAGATTTTGTACTGCTTTTCGCAACGCTGGCAATAATAATCTGCAGCTTGATAATAATAAGCAGCGCCACGCACGTCAACACGCCGAGTGAAGAAAGATTTTGGTACGTGCAACGTCAAGGAATTTTCGCAATGGTCAACAGTGCAATAGCCGTACTCATAATGAACTTTGATTATCGAGTACTTCAGCAGTACGGCAAGTCGCTTTACATTTTCAACCTTGTAATGCTATTGGCGGTTATGCTCTTCGGTCACGCGGCATTGGGCGCGCAACGTTGGATACAAATAGGTTTTATCAGCATACAGCCTTCGGAGTTTTCAAAGCTGATAATGATAATTTGTTTGGCGTCGGTATTGGAATCGCGTATGGGCAGATTAGACACGCCGCAAGATTTACTACCGGTCGCCGCGTACGTGGGACTGCCTTTTCTTTTGGTCTTGAAACAGCCGGACTTGGGAACATCGCTTGTATTCATGGCAATTTTTTTCGGCATGGTGATAGCGTGCGGCATAAACTGGAAACTTTTCACGGCTATTGTAGTTATGGGCGTTGCGGCACTGCCGGTGCTTTGGCAATTTTTAAAAGACTATCAGAAAATGCGAATAATGGTCTTCCTTGATCCAAATGTTGATCCATTAGGCTCCGGCTACCACATAATTCAATCTAAAATCGCGATAGGGTCGGGCATGCTATTCGGCAAGGGACTTTTTGAAGGGACGCAGAGTCAGCTGAACTTTTTGCCGGAAAATCACACGGACTTCATTTTTGCGGTGGTAGGTGAAGAGTTCGGCTTTGTAGGCGCGGCGTTTTTACTTTTTCTTTATATGTTGGTGCTATGGCGCGGCATGCAAATTGCGCGTGACGCCAGCGACATTTTCGGCAGACTTTTGGCGGTAGGTATCACGTCCATGCTTGCCTTTCACGTCTTGGTAAACGTCGGCATGACTACCGGCATTATGCCTGTCACCGGCATACCCCTGCCGCTTATGAGCTACGGCATTAGTTTACTTACTACAAATATTTTGTCAATCGCAATTTTGATGAATATTCACTTGCATAAGCAGAAGTTATTGCTGTTCAGTTGATAAATTTTTTGGAGAAATTTTATGAGAATATATTTGGATAATTGTTGCTATAATCGACCTTACGACGATCCTTCACAGATAATTGTTTCATTGGAGGCACAGGCAAAAATTTTTATTCAAGATTGTATTAGGGAAAATAAATTTCAGCTGGTTTCTTCTTACGTTTTAATTTTTGAGAATTCTAAAAATCCGTATTTCGGCAAGCGTGAATCCATTAGACAATTTTTAATGGAAAATACAGATATTTATATTGATGAATCCTACAAAGATATAGTTGGAGAAATTGCACAAAAAATTATTTCTACCGGTATTAAAACTGCTGATGCTCACTATATAGCCGCCGCAATTTTGGCAAAATGTGATTATTTGTTGACGACAGATAAACGTATGTTGAGATATACCGGCGATGAAATAAAAATCGTTAATCCTATTGAATTTGTAGCATTGACGGGAGAAAAATAGTATGAGTTACTTAAACAGTGTAGAAATTATGGATAAAGGAATGAAATGCCTTTTAGACGCTATGGGTGCTGTAGAAACTGAAAAATTTATTTCTGCGGTTTTAAGAGAAAAATTTAATTATACAGAATGGCGTAAAAATTATTTCGATGACATGTCTCCAAAAGAATTTAACGAACAAGCAGCTTACTATGCAAAAATAAATCCGTTTGTCCCCTTAAAAAAACAAGTTAAGATTTAAATTGCCACACGAAAAATTTTAGTTGGGAGAGAAATTGTTTGCAGGTAAATTTACCTTATGAAGTTTTACAAAAAGTCACTAAGCCGGTCAGATACACCGGCGGCGAATTTGGCGCGGTATTAAAAAATTGGGACGAAGTTCAATGCCACATGGTTTTAGCCTTGCCGGACGTTTACGAAGTCGGTATGTCGAATTTGGGACTTTCAATTTTATACGGAATTATGAACGGTCGCGCAGATACGCTTTGCGAACGCGTTTACGCGACGTGGATTGATATGGAAGAGGAAATGCGCAGGCGGGACATTCCGCTTTTCGCATTGGAATCTAAACGCGCCGTGAAAGATTTTGACATTCTCGGTTTTTCTCTACAGTATGAAATGATTTTTACCAACGTGCTGAATATGTTGGATTTGGCAGGCATTACTCTTCACGCAGTTGACCGCGCAGATGATGAACCATTCGTAATTGGCGGCGGTCCCTGCGTCTATAACGTGGAGCCGATAGCTGATTTTTTTGACTTCTTTGTAGTCGGCGAAGGCGAAGAAATTTTAAATGAGGTCGTCGAAAATTTTATCGCGTGGAAAAATAGCGGCAAGGTCGGCGGGCGCGTAGGATTTTTGCGCAGACTTTTAAGCGTCAACGGCATTTACGTGCCGCGTTTTTACTCACCGATTTATGACGATAAAAATTCTACCGGCTACAAACTACCGGCTACCGGCTCTTTTATCGGCTTAAAAAAGTTGGAACCTGCCGCGCCGTCGACAATTTACAAGCGTGTTGTGAAAAATTTGGACGCCGTGCCTTTCGTGCAAAGTCCGATCGTGCCGTTTATCGACATCGTACACAATCGCGCGGCATTGGAACTCTTTCGCGGCTGTACGCGCGGCTGTCGATTTTGTCAAGCGGGAATGTGCTATCGTCCCGTACGTGAACGCTCTGAAAATGTTTTGCGTGCAACTGCGCGGCGGCTGATTGATTCAACCGGCTACGATGAAATGTCTTTAACTTCACTAAGCTCCGCCGATTATTCCTGCCTTAATCGTCTTGTAGAAGATTTAATGAATGACTTCAGAAATGAGAAGGTCAACTTCTCCCTGCCGTCACTTCGCATTGACAGCTTTTCCATTGAGCTGGCTGAAAAACTTCAAGCCGTACGAAAAAGCGGCTTAACCTTCGCGCCGGAGGCTGGTACTCAACGTCTGCGTGACGTGATTAACAAAAACGTTACTGAAAAAAATCTGCTTGACGCCTGCGCGGCGGCTTTTGAAAAGGGCTGGAAGACGGTCAAGCTTTATTTTATGATGGGACTGCCGACAGAAACAGATGAAGACATTGCCGGCATTGCCGACCTCGCGCAGAAGGTGGCTAATCTCTACCGCGAAATTACAAAACGCCGTGACGTTAAGGTTACCTTAAGCGTTGCCTGTTTCGTGCCAAAACCTTTCACGCCGTTTCAATGGTACGGACAAATTTCACTCGCCGAATTTGAACGCCGCCAACAATTTTTGAAAAGTCTGATTCGTGACAAGGCTATAACTTACAACTACCACAGCGCGAAAGTTTCAGTGTTGGAAGGAATTATCGCACGCGGTGACAGGCGGCTTGCTAAGGTTATCGAGACGGCGTGGCGTAACGGCGCGAAGTTTGACGGCTGGTCAGATTTATTCAACTTCGACGCGTGGCAAAGTGCTTTTGAGACGTGCGGCATTGACGGCGCGTATTTTAATGAGCGCGAAAGAAAAATTTTTGAACCGTTGGCATGGGATCACACGTCGCCCGGTGTCAGCAAAAATTACTTGGCTGAGGAATTTGAAAAGGCGCAGGAAGGTCAAACTACCGCCGATTGTCGCCGCACTTCTTGTCAAGGCTGTAACGTCTGCATGCAGTTGGGCGTTGGAGTTGTAGATCGATGGATCGATAGATCGATAGATCGATGGAGTAACAATGCATCGCCTACCCTCTCTAAGCTGCAAGCTGAAAGCTACAAGCTAAAAGCTACCACCTACCGCGCGCAGATTAGAAAGGGCGCCGAGTTAGCTTTTCTGTCGCACCTTGAATATATGAACGTCTTTATGAGCGCGTTGCTTAGGTCAAAACTTCCCGCCGCCTATTCCGAAGGCTTTAACCCGCATTTGAAAGTTTCCTTCGCAACGGCGCTGGGCGTAGGCGTCATGAGTGACTGTGAATACGTAGACTTCGTTTTAAAGGCTGATGTAGACGCGGAAAAAGTTATGTCGAGGTTAAATGCGCAGTTGCCTAAGGGCGGAGAAATTGTACGCATAAAAAAAATTTCGGCTAAGGCGCAGGCGTTAACTGTCTTAACAGATTTTTCGCGCTATGAAGTCTTTGTGCCGTTTGCCGAAAGTTTCAGCGTCGCGGAAGATGCGGCGAAAAAGTTTAACTCCGCCAAAACGATTATGTTCAATCGCGTGACGCCGAAAAAAAATCGCGAAATTGAAATTAAAAATCTTATGGCGGAATCGGTGAAAGTCTATGAAGTCGAAGGCGGCTTGAAAATAAAATTCGGCTTGAAGATTAAGCAGGACGGCAGTGTTAAGCCGTCGGAAGTTTTAAAAGTGTTGCGTGACGAATGCGGCTTAAATATTGAAGTGCTTGAGGCAAAAATAAATCGGACGGCGCTTTTAAGTCGCGGAAAAAATTTACTCGACGTTTAAAATTTACTTGACGCTTAAAATAAAAATTTGCCGGACGCTTAAAAATTCACTCGACGTTTAAATCTGTCGCCGAGCAGATTTGTAAAATAAAAAATATCCCTGCGTTTTTGCGTAGGGATTTATTTTTTATAAGCGGTTAAAAGCTCTGAAAAAATTATCTAGGGCGTGTTGATTAAATCAAGTTTCGATAAATTCTTAGGGTTTTTTAACTTACT
>JAFTEG010000147.1 GCA_017453765.1 Selenomonadaceae bacterium | reverse complement strand
GAGAATGAATTTCTCTGTAAAGTTTCCACGCATTTTGATAATTTCTCTTTGCGTTACCAATCGCTAATGAATCAACATTTTTATCACGCAAGAAAAAATATTTGTCTTTTAATGCACTGGTGGAATTTTTCAAGCGATTCAATTCAGAAATTTTTTCGGTCACACCTTTAATGTAAATTTTCGGGTTGCCGAATTTCCAAAGTTCGAGATTTATATAAACCATTTCATTATAAACAAATCTGCTTGCGTCTGAATTTATTTTTATAATTTTTCGTTGCAGATAATCGGGATAAATTCGTAATTTCAAACCAAAATGGTACAGAAATTCTTTCATTGCTTTTGCCACTATCTCACCTCCTTTGCTGAGATTATATTACACTTGGCAAAGCGTAGCAATTCCTCTCCCGACTGAAGTCGATTCCTTGCGAAATTTTTAATTGAAAATCTTCGTCACCTTCCATGTAAAATTTAGCGTCAAGGCTCATAACCTTAGCAATATTTTCTTGCATATGAACAGGAACTCTTACGCGAAAACCTATATCCATAATTGCGCGGCGTATATGACTTTTTATATAATCACCGGCGTAAGTCAGAAATTTGTAGCCTTTACGGCGGTCAAACGTTTCAACGGCTCTTAACATTCCGATAAAGCCTTCCTGCACCAACTCTTCAAGCTCCAAATAATTGCCGAGAAAATTTTCATACTTTTTGGCGAAGTTATATACAAACGCAATATTTTTTTGACACAAATCTTGTAAAGCCTGCATTCGCGTTTCGTAATCCGCCGTGTCTTGAATTGATTTTACAAGCATTTCATTGGACATTGCAACAGATTTTTTCACCGGCAGCGGCGATTCTTCGTAGACGGAAGGTTTAATCTCTTCGGAAAAAATTTCGCGCGGCACTTCGTCAACCAACTCTATGCCGCTTTCGTACAATATTTCGCAAATTTCGTATTGCTCACGGCGTTCAAAGTCTTCAAAAACATTTTCAAAGTCTTCGTAGCTCATAAGCCCGTGTTTTGCGTAACGCGCCGCCAATTTGAAAATATAATCTTCGTCCATTACCACCACTTCCATTGTCAGATTCAAGCTTATAAAAAATTCAAGCTTATAAAAAAAGTAAAGGTCAGCAGGAATTAATCCCACGCCTTTACCTTTTTTTAGTTGCGATATAAAATTTAGCTCTTAGGTACCAAGTCGGACGCTTTAAGCTTGCCTTCCGCCGCACGCTGAGAAAATTCTGCCGTCGCGGTGAAAAGCACGTCGCTGGACGAATTTAGCGCCGTTTCGCAAGAGTCCTGCAACACGCCGATAATAAATCCTACGCCGACTACTTGCATTGAGATATCTGACGAAATGCCGAAGCTTGAACAGGCAACCGGTATTAAGAGAAGTGAACCGCCTGCAACGCCGGACGCGCCGCACGCACCGACCGTCGCGATTATGCAAAGTAGTAAAGCCGTCGGCATATCGATATTTATTCCAAGCGTATGCGCCGTCGCCAAACTTAAAACCGCTATCGTTATCGACGCGCCCGCCATATTTATCGTTGCACCGAGCGGGATTGATACCGAGTAAATATTTTCATCCAGTCCCAGCCGCTTGCAAAGTCCCATATTAACCGGAATGTTCGCCGCAGAACTGCGCGTGAAAAATGCGTACAAACCACTTTCTCTTAGCGTCGTCAACACGAGCGGGTACGGATTCATTTTCAATTTAAACCAGACAATCAGCGGATTCATAATCAACGCCACGCTGAAGAAGGCGCCTAACAACACGGCTAAAAGTTTTGCGTAACCTAACAGTGCATTGACGCCGCTTGTACCTATCGCGTCGGCAACCAAGCCCATAATGCCGAAAGGTGCAAAACGAATTATCCATTGTACTACTTGAGTTACCGCCTTTGCCAAATCTGCCAGCGCGTTGTGAAGTTCGTCCCCTGCATTTCTGAGCGCAATTCCGATTATGACTGCCCACGCCAATATGCCGATATAGTTTGCGTTGGTCAGCGCGTTTATCGGATTGTCAACTACTTTCATTATTACGTTTTGCAGTACCTCAACAATGCCGGAAGGCGGCTCAATCGTTGCGCCAGCCACGTTCAAGCTTAATGTTGTAGGAAATAAAAATGATGCCGTGACTGCGACCAATGACGCGCAGAAAGTTCCTATGACGTAAAGCGTGACGATAGGACGCATTGTCGAGCTTGACTCTGATTTTTGAGACAGCGCGTTCATTACCAGCACGAAAACCAAAATCGGCGCGACGGCTTTTAATGCATTTACAAAAAGCTTGCCGAATACCGCGATAACCGGAATTACTTTCGGCACGAATAACGCCAGTAAAATTCCTATCACGAGACCTACGGCGATTAGTTTTATTAGTGACGTTTCGCCGTAAATTTTTCCAACCTTTGACAACAAATTAAACTACCTCCCTAAAAAAATTTGTTCCGCGAAAATTATAGCATAGGGAAGAGGGAAGAGGGAAGAGGATTTCTAATCCCTAGTCCCTAATCCCTAAAAAGGAGTAAAGTTTTATGAAAATATTATTGCATATGTGTTGCGGACCGTGTTCGTGCTACCCCGTGAAAAAATTGCGCGCAGAAGGTTTCGAGCCGACGGGATTTTTTTTCAATCCAAATATTCACCCCTACCGCGAATGGCAACAAAGATTAAAAACTGCGCGGGAATTTGCCGAGAAAGTTCAAATGGATTTTAACGCGGTCAATCACTACGGCTTGCGTGGTTTTTTGGCGCGTACTTCTGCTGTTGTCGAAGGCATTGACGGCGAAGACACGGTTAATTTTTACGACGGCTTTCATAAGCGCTGTAAAATCTGCTACGCGTGGCGTTTGAGTGAGGCGGCGAAATTTGCGGCGGAAAATAATTTTGAAATTTTCACGTCCACTCTTTTTTACAGTATTCACCAAAACCATGAGCTGATGAAAACCATTGCCGAGAGTTGCGCAAAAAGTTTCGGCGTAAAATTTTTTTATGAAGACTTCCGCGCAGGTTGGCAGGAAGGCATTGAAATCAGTCAAGAGCTGGAATTGTACCGACAAAATTATTGCGGCTGTATTTTCAGCGAAGAGGAGCGATTCAGCAAAGACTTGAAAAAAATTCGCCGCGCCAAATTTCGCAATTCCGCCGGTTCAAACGCGCAAAAAAATTTCTGAATTATGTTCACAATTACTTGACGCAAGTGAAAAATCTCTGTAGAATAAACGTGAATGTGATTCAATTTTTTGGGAGAAAAATGTCATGGAACTTTCAAACTTTGACAAATCGCTTTTAAATCTTCTGCAGGGAAATTTGCCGGTATGCAAGAGACCTTTTGCGGCAATGGCGGCTAAACTCGGCGCGGACGAAAGTTTTGTACTAAATCGAGTGCGCGAACTCAAGGCGGCGGGATATCTGCGGCGAATCGGAACTTTTTTCAATTCTGACAACTTAGGCTATCGCGGCACGTTGGTAGCGTTGGAAGTGGCGCCTTCCGAAATCTGCGCGGTTGCACAGGCGGTAAACAGTTACACCGAAGTCACGCATAACTACGAGCGCGAAGGCAAATTTAATCTTTGGTTCACGCTTTTAACTTTGAACGCCGACCGTGAATCCAGCATTTTGCAAGAGATAAAGTCCATGCGCGGCGTCGAAGATATGATTAATTTAAAGTCGAACAAAAAATTTAAGATAAATGTGCAATTCAAATTACAGTGACATAAAATCAAATTACAGTGACACAAAATCAAATTACAGTGACACAAAAGAGTTGACGGCGCCGGACAAAAAAATCGTGCAGGTATTGCAGGAAGAATTTCCCCTTTGCGAAGAGCCGTACAAAATTTTGGCAGAACGCGCGGGAATGAGCGAAGATGAATTTTTGGCGCGTGTAAACGATTTTGTACGTGAGAAAAAAATTCGCAAGCTTGGCGCGGTACTGCAACATAGAACGGCGGGATTTAAATCCAATGCACTTTGCGCATGGAATGTACCCCAAGAAAAACTTTCCGAAATTGCGGCGATTATGAGTGCGCATTGTGCAGTTTCGCATTGCTACGACAGAAATCCCGCGCCTAATTGGAATTACAATCTTTACACGATGATTCACGCCAAAACCCGCGAAGAGTGCGACGGCATTATTGCGGAGCTTTCAAAGTTGACCGGCATTACAAATTATCAGGTGCTTTACTCTAAAAAAGAGTGGAAGAAAACTGCGATGAAATATTTTTCCGAAAGTTAGAGGTGACTTGATTTGAAAGTTGAACGCGGCGTCAGAGACAACCTTGAAAAATTTTTTGACATTTCTAAGCCGCTTAAGGTGACGTTAAAAATTAGCGGCAAGGCGACGTACGACTTTACCTGTTTCGGCGTTGACGCCAAAAATAAATTGTCCGACGATAGATACATGATTTTTTATAATCAGACTCAATCGCCGCGCGGCGAAATTCGCTACAATGAAATTTCAAACGGCGCGGAATTTTTTATTGACCTTGAAACGTTGCCGAGTACCGTTCAAAGGCTGGTGTTTACTGCAAGCATTGACGGCGCGGGAAGTATGGGCGAAATTTCCACGCACGATTTGACAATTGAGCAGGGTGATAAAGAAAAGGTTACCGCGCAGTTCGGCGGCAGGGATTTTCAAAATGAAAAGGCGATAACGTCACTTGAAATTTACCGCAAAAATAATTGGCGCTTTCAAATTGTTGCACGCGGCTTTGACGGCGGGCTTGATAAGCTTTTGGAATTTTACGGCGGCGAACAGATTCAAGATGACACTGTTAATACTAAGTCAGATATTCAACCTACACCGACAAAGCCTAAAAAAATTTCGCTTGAAAAGAAAATTCAAGAAGGCGCGCCGAAATTAATTTCGCTGGTCAAGCCGCTGAAAGTTGAACTTGAAAAGCGTAATTTGCAGGAGACCGTTGCAAAAGTCGCGCTGGTTATGGATATTTCCGGTTCAATGTATTCAAGCTACGAAAACGGCACGGTGCAAGAAATTGTGAATAAAATCGTACCGATTGCAGTACAGTTTGATGACGACGGCGAATTGGATTTTTGGTATTACGGCAGTATTTGTCGGCGTATGGATTCGGTCACTCTGCTTAATTATGAACGTGCAGTGCCTTCTGATTGGTCAGATTTAATGAATCGGTTGGAATGCGGCAACTATGAACCGGCGGTAATGCGTGAAGTTATTAACGAATACCAAAACAGTGAGTTTCCTGCGTACATAGTCTTCATTTCAGACGGCGGGGTAGGTTCCGCAGATGAAATTAAATCGTTAATTATTTCTTCGTCTAAGATGCCGATTTTTTGGCAGTTTGTAGGTATAGGCGGCAACGGTTTTTTTAGCAGACTTTTTGGCAGCGGCTACGGCATATTTGAAAAGCTGGATACGCTGGAAGGACGCTACGTCGACAACACGAATTTTTTTGCGCTTGATGATTTTCGCAATGTCGACAACTCCGAACTTTATTCACGGCTTTTAAATGAGTTTCCGAATTGGTTAAAGGCGGCACGAAGTAAAAATATTATTCGCTAAAATCTAATCCCTAATCCCTCTTCCCTCTTCCCTCATCCCTAATCCCTAGTCCCTAAATAAAAATACGGTACTTTCGGCGTAAAGTATTGTTTTTTTTTTGACGCTGTGTTAAGATTGACGCCGTGCCGTAATTATTTTTAACGGGAGGTCATAATTTTACAATGAAATTTACCATTAAAAGCATAGATAATTACGAAAGTGAGGCTACGATAACTTTTGACGCGGCAGAGCTTGAAAAGACAAAAAGCCGCGCCTGCAAACAGCTCGCCTCGCGCGTAAATATTCCCGGCTTTCGCAAGGGCAAAGTTCCCCCTGCGCAGATTTTGGAAAACTATTTCGGCAAGGGCGCCATTTTGGATGAGTCGGCTGAAATTCTCATTCGCAAAGGCGCAAACGATCTTTTAAACACGATGAAGTATATGCCCGTCACAGAAATGAAACCGGACATTGTCACCTGCGAAGAGGGCAAAGACTTCGTTTTCACATTGAAGTATACCCCTTATCCCCAAGTGACCGTCGGCGAATACAAAGGGCTTGAAGTCGAAAAAGTTGTTAAGCCCGTAACCGATGAAGACGTTGAGCACCAAATTGAACATATTCGCGAAAACCACGCCGAAATGATTGACGCTCCCGCAGATGACAAAGTTGCTGACGGTGATTTTATCACGCTTGATTATGTCGGCACGGTCAACGGTGAAAAATTTAAAGGCGGTGAGGCTAAAGGCGCCCCCCTTGAAATTGGTTCACATTCTTTCATTGATAACTTTGAAGATCAGCTTATCGGCTTGAAAATCGGCGAAGAAAAAGACGTTAAAGTTACCTTCCCCGAAGGCTATCACGCAAAAGATTTGGCTGAAAAACCTGCCGTATTCCACTGCAAAATTTTAAGCATAAAGCGTCCGAAGTTGCCTGAACTTGACGAAGAGTTCATTAAAAAAGTCAGCGGCTTTGATACCCTTGAAAAATTCCAAGAAAGTATCAGAAAAAATTTGGAAGCGATGGCGGAGCGCAATGCACTTTATAAACAGCGTGAAGAAGTCCTTCAAAAGGCTACCGACAATATGACGGTTGACATGCCGCCGGTTATGATTGACAATCGCGTTGAACAGATGATTAACGAACTCGATGCCAATTTGCAAATGCAGGGGCTGAAGTTGGAAGTTTACCTTGCCGCCAACGGTATGAGTGCTGACGACCTACGCAAAGACTATCGCGAAGAGGCGGAGAAAAATCTGCGTATGGAAATGTTGCTTGAGGAAGTCGCGCAGATTGAAAATATTAAAGTTGAAGATGTCGATTTGAATATGGAAATTGCGCATATGGCAAGCATGTACCGTGCAACGCCCAAGCAAATTGTTAAGGCGCTTAAAGACAACGGTCAAATTCAAACCGTAATCGGCAATGTTCGCCGCCAAAAAGCTATGCAATTCATTTTTGATAACATGGCAGGCGCTGAAAAGGCTGATGACGATAAATCAGACGTTGCGGCTGATGATAAAGCTACGGCTGATGATAAAGCTACGGCTAAAGACGACGTTAAAGCTCCGGCGAAAGATGAAGTTGCCGAAACTAAAGACGACGTTAAAGTTAAGGCGAAAGATGACGTTGCCGAAACTAAATCAGATGATAAAGCTACGGCTGAAAAAGTTGCGGACGACAAAGAAAAATCGGATTCGGCAGTTGACAAAAACGCGGATTCTTAGTAAATTTTTATAAGCTATTTGAAATTTTTTAAACGGCGATTGGGAGCGGCGTAAAGCTTGACTTCTAATCGCGCGTTTGCTAATTAGGGAAAGAGGGAAGAGGGATTAGGGAACAGGATTTTCTAAAACCTAACTCCTAACTCCTAAAACGAGGTGACATTATGGCGTACTATGTTCCAATGGTAATTGAAAAGACAGGCTACGGCGAAAGAGCGTATGACATATATTCGCGCCTTTTGAAGGACAGAATAATTTTTCTGGGCGGACCGATAAGCGATGACGTTGCCAACTCAATCGTCGCGCAGATGCTTTTTTTGGAGTCGGAAGATCCCGAAAAAGACATTCACCTTTACATTAACAGTCCCGGCGGCGTTGTAACGGCGGGTCTTGCAATTTACGACACAATGCAGTACATAAAGCCGGACGTCTCAACTATTTGCATTGGTCAGGCGGCGAGTATGGGTTCACTGCTTTTAACTGCAGGCGCGAAGGGTAAACGTTTCGCCTTGCCTTTGGCGCGAATTATGATTCACCAGCCCTTAGGCGGTGCCAGCGGACAGTCGACCGATATTCAAATCCAAGCGCGTGAAATTTTAAGACTGCGCGAAGTCGGCAACGATATT
>JAFTEG010000146.1 GCA_017453765.1 Selenomonadaceae bacterium | reverse complement strand
GTAGCGCAGACGATTTACACGGAAATTACCGGCGCGACCGCCGCGCAGTTTTATACCGGCGACAGGACGATTGATATAGATTTACGCTTGACCTCAAGTAATCGGCGTGAACTTTCGCAGTTAAAAGACCTGCCGATATATTTAGGCGCGGCGGGTTACGTACCGCTGTCACAAGTTGCAAAAATTTCATACGCGGCAGAGGACGGCTTAATCAAGCGGAGAAATTTACTCCCGACCATAACGGTGCAGGCGAACGTGCTTGAAGGCACTGCGGACGACGCAACAAAAAAAGCCTTCGACGCAACGGCGGACATTCGCGCAGATTTGCCGATAGGCTGTAGTATTGAAATAGGCGGCGCGCTTGAAAAAAGTCAAGAGTCACTGCAACATTTAATCGTACCGGTACCGGCGCTGATTTTTATCATAATGACGCTTTTAATGTTTCAACTTCGCAACGGCACGCAAATGGTGTTGACGCTTTTAACGGCGCCAATGGGATTAATCGGCGTGGTATGGGGAATGCTTTTGACTAACTCCGCCTTAGGTTTTGTCGCGTACTTGGGAATTTTGGCGCTGTCGGGAATGATAATAAGAAATTCGGTGATATTGATTGACCAAGTACAAAAACACATTGCGGACGGCGAAACGGTACGGAACGCGATAATTGATTCGGCGATATTGAGATTCAGACCGATAATGCTGACTGCGGCGGCGGCGATTTTAGGAATGATGCCGCTAATGGCAAGCAGTTTTTGGGGACCGATGGCGGTGGCGATCGCAAGCGGTTTGCTTGTGGCAACGGTGCTGACACTTTTAGTGTTGCCTGCAATGATAGCCTTTAGCCGGTAGCTGGGCGGTGTTGAATAAGTCAACGTGATAAATCCAAAATTAACGAGCGGCATTAACCAGCGTCGATTCGTAACGTTAAACTTAAGATAACGGGCAATCGCGGCAATAACGCATAAATTACCAATCGTAAAACGTGGACGCACTTAATGCCGCTATGTTTCTTTTGTTACTTTTCTTTGCGCCAAAGAAAAGTAAATCTAAAAAAATTATCGAACGTTAAATTTTTCAACACGCCCAATTTACTAATCGCTCAAAAGTTTTTCAACGTAAGTCGGCAACGCGAAGGCGCCGCAATGCAATTTTGGATTATAATACTTCGTCTGCACGTCAAGCCCTTTCCATTTATCAAAGTCAACGTCGGAAATTGGGTGAAGTTTTTTAGACGCGAAACCGAAAAGCCAATGTCCCGAAGGATACGTGGGAATGTGAACTTGATACACGCTGATAATCGGAAATGAAGTTGCAATGCGTTTATGTGCGCGCTTCATCGACATGGCGTCTTTTGCGTAGTAGGGATTTTCGTGCTGATTGACGATAATGCCGCACTCTGTCAGTGCTTGAAAGCAGTTGCCGTAAAATTCTTTTGTAAAAAGCCCTTCACCGGGTCCGAAAGGGTCGGTGGGGTCGACAAGAATTAAATCGTACTGATTTTCTGCGCGGCGAACAAATTTTAAGCCGTCCTCAATGAAAACGTTGACGCGGGGATTATCAAGGCAGGCGGCAGTTTGCGGCAGAAATTTTTTACACGCATTGACTACGACTTCATCAATTTCAACCAAGTCAATTTTTTCAATGCCGTCATATTTCAAAAGTTCCCGCGCAGTTCCGCCGTCGCCGCCGCCTAATAAAAGTACGCGCTTAATTTCGGGGTTGACGCTCATCGGCACGTGCGAAATCATTTCGTGGTAAATAAATTCGTCTTTTTCAGTCAGCATAATTCTGCCGTCAAGTACAAGCACCCTGCCAAATTCCGCCGCGTCAAAAATATCAATGCGCTGAAATTCGCTTGTCTCACTGAAAAGTTGCTTGTCGACTTTTATAGAAAATCTTACGTTGGGCGTGTGCTGTTCAGAAAACCAAAGTTCCATATTTTCACCTTTCTTAGCTGTCAGCCGTTAACTCCTAACTCCTAACTCCTAACTCTTCACTCTTCACTCCTCACTCTTAACTTATAAAATCTTAGACAAAAATAATTTGGTACGCTCTTCCTGAGGATTTTCAAAAACTTTTTTAGGCGGTCCCTCTTCAACGATAAAGCCGCCGTCCACAAACAAAAGGCGCGTACCAACTTCACGGGCAAATCCCATTTCATGCGTGACGATAACCATAGTCATACCGCTTTCCGCAAGTTTTTGCATAACGTCCAAAACTTCTCCTACCATTTCGGGATCCAGCGCGCTTGTCGGTTCGTCGAAAAGCATAACTTTAGGTTGCATGGCAAGAGCGCGTGCAATGGCTACACGTTGCTGTTGCCCGCCGGAAAGTTGGTTGGGGTATGCAGACGCCTTATCGCCCAATCCCACGCGGTCTAAAAGCTCCTGCGCGGTAATTTCAGCCTTTGCACGTTCAATGCCGCGTACCTTCATCGGCGCCAGCGTGATGTTTTCAAGCACGGTCATATGCGGGAAAAGATTAAAGCGCTGGAAAACCATACCGACTTCCTCACGCACCTTGTTAATATTTTCGTCAGAATCCATTTTAATGCCGTCAACTTCGATTGTACCTTCTGTCGGCACTTCCAAAAAATTTATACAGCGCAGTAAGGTTGACTTGCCGGAGCCGGAAGGTCCGATTATTACGACGACTTCACGTTCGGCAATTTCAAGGTCAATGCCGCGCAGTACTTTAAGGTCGCCGAAAGATTTTTTTAAGCCTTTAATTTTAATCAAGGTGTTTCCTCCAAAAAAAATAGATTAGCGATTTTAAATCCAATCACTAATCATAAATTATATCCATTTTTAATTCTTAATCCTACATTCTTAATTCTTAATTCGACTACCGTCGCAACGCCTTAGGTTTGCCGAAAATTTCACTTAGAATCATCGCGTTCATAGCCGATTCCGCATTTAAATTCAGCGGTAAACTTTTGCTCTCATTAGCCGTAGTCTGTACATTACTTTCTACATTACTTTCAGCCGTCCGCGCAGAAACTTTTTCACGCGCCGTTGACTTGCGTTGACGATACATTTCGGTAAAGTTGACTTCGCGAACTTCAGCCGGTCTTTCGGCGTCACGATAAACCGTCACGTCTTCGCCGGGAAAATTCGGGTCATTTGCAAGCGTCGGTATGTCAAAATTTCTGCCCTCCGTATTTTCAGCCGGTGGTGCAGGCGGCGGAAGTTTTTTCTTTTTTTTATCGTTGACGGCTTGGACAATCAGAATGACTACCCAAAGAATTGCAAGTAATGAAATGTCCATTGCAGTACCGCCTACTGATTCTGCATAACGGCTTGATGTTTAGGCGCACTTGCCTGACTTATCGCGTTACGCATTTCAGTATCAGATTTAACATTCATCATGTTGAAATAATCCATGACGCCGAGTTTGCCTTCAGAAAGAGCCTTAGCCATAGCGTGGGGAACTTCCGCCTGCGCCTCGACGACTTTGGCTTCCATTTCTTGCGTGTAGGCTTTCATTTCCTGTTCTTTAGCAACAGCCATAGCGCGGCGTTCTTCCGCCTTAGCCTGCGCGATACGTTTATCAGCCTCCGCTTGATCCGTTTGAAGTTGTGCGCCGATATTGCGTCCGACGTCAACGTCCGCAATGTCGATTGACAGAATTTCAAACGCGGTACCTGCGTCAAGCCCTTTGCCGAGTACGGTTTTAGAAATGTCGTCAGGACTTTCCAAAACGTCCGTGTGCTTTTCTGAACTGCCGACGGTAGTAACAATACCTTCACCGACACGCGCAATGATTGTAGGTTCACCTGCGCCGCCTACCAGTCTGTCAATGTTCGCACGAACGGTAACACGCGCTTTAATTTTCAGTTCAATACCGTTTTTAGCGACGGCAGAGACAACCGGCGTTTCGATAACTTTGGGATTAACGCTCATCTGCACCGCCTCAAGTACGTCACGCCCTGCCAAATCTATCGCCGCCGAACGTTCAAAGGGCAACACAATCTGCGCGCGTTGCGATGCGATTAAGGCGTCAACAACTTTGTCGACGTTACCGCCTGCAAGGTAGTGTGCCTCAAGCTGATTTACATTCACGTCAAGACCGGCTTTGTTGGCTTTAATAAGCGGCATAACAATTTTTGCCGGCGGTACGCGACGCATACGCATTCCAATCAGCGTGAAAATGCCGACGTGAACATTAGCCGCAAGCGCCGATATCCAAAGACCAATGGGGACGAAGTGAAGAAATACCGCCACGACGATAAACGCGAACAGTACGAACAATCCCGAACTGACTAAAACTTCCATTTTTCAAAACCTCCTTTGCAGTTACCGACAACAGCTTACCGAAAATCGGCAACTAAATCTGACGGACGAGAACGCGCGAGCCGTCAACATTGATAACTTTGACAATGGAACCTTGCTTTAAAAAATTTCCTTCCGTTACAACGTCAACCGGTTCACCTTCGACCATAATCGTTCCGGCAGGACGAAGGTCAGTCGAGCAAGTACCGATAGCGCCCAAAAATCTGCTTTTGTCGACAACACTGGTGTAGCCGCTACTGTTTTGTTGGCGCTCAAGTAAAATTAACTCATCCGATACCTGCTTGGTTTTCGGCGGCGTCCTCATACTGAAGTACAAGATAACCGAAATGCCCAGTACCGCGCTCATGAACACTACGTAGAAAATCAACGAGAAGGAAAAAAACTGAAGTCCCAACATTTTGCGTCACACCCTTTCTTATAGATCGATAGTTGTTAGATCGATGGATCGATAGTAACTAGTAACTATTCACTATTTACTACTCACTAAACCGGTATAATTATTTCGGCAAGCTGATTAGAATTTCCTGCAGGACGCGCAACAGTTTCTACCGGCACTTCATCTTTAAAACGCGGCGCCTCTTTATCAATACGCGCTTGAGCCTCCGCCGTCAATTCCGGCAATTTCGCAAAAAGTTCCTTGTACCAATCCAATCTCTCTTGATAATGCTGACTCATCAAGCGATTGTGCTTTACGTATTCATAAGCCGCCGTTACCATTTCGCGACGCTTGTCACGATTTTCAATCAGCGTTTCCAACTTCTGCTTAAACTGCCTTGTATCGTAGAAGATAAAGCCGTTTTCGCCGTCTTTCACAACGTCCGAATAAACTACCGGCGACGCAAGCGCGGCAACTCCGCAGGCGGCGCATTCAAGGAATTTTAAATCGGACTTAGCGCGATTAAATTTATTATCCTGCAACGGCAACAGCGCAATGTCGGACGTGTACAATTCACGTTCATAGCGTTCATACGGCACAAATTGACCTTCGTAAATTCGCGAATCACCGATAAGCTTTTTGCTGTCACTTTCCAATGAGTCATAAAGATTTTGACGCGCAAGAATTTTGAAAACCAATTTGTTGCCGTACTTTTTGGCAAGTTCATTCAGCACGGGCAAAATTTCTTCAAACTCTTTATCACGATTCAACGCGCCGAAGAAAATTGTAGTCGGTCTGTCCTCCTGCTTAAATTCGGCGTCGAAGTCACGCGGCGGCAAAAGTCTCTGCAGTTGATTATCAAAAACCTTTACGTGCGGATTGTATTCGCGCAGAAAGTCAGCTAAAAATTCGGTTGACGTTTGAATTGCATGGACGCTGATAAAATTTATCCACGCGGTTT
>JAFTEG010000145.1 GCA_017453765.1 Selenomonadaceae bacterium | reverse complement strand
TGTGCGATTATCCATTACCGCTATAAATTGGTAATAGCCCATTTCTGCCGCTACAATCGAATCAGCCGCCGCTCGCGTTTGCACGTAGTTTAACTCTGTGCGCACAAGTTTTTCTGCATTATTATAGCCGATTTTCATTCGCCGCGACAAGTCATCTGATAACTTTTGAATTGAACTGCCGCGATGTATTGCAACAAGTATCGTATTTTTTAATTCCTTTGCCAACTCCGAACCTTGCCGGAAAATAATTCCCTTGTAATTCATACCGCTCCAAGGAGATTGAATGGCTTTTTTCACTCGCTCTTGATCAACGGCAACAGGCGGCGTCGAAAGTCCGTATTGCTTGTGAATATCATACAAATTGCCATAATAACTTTGGACATAAGCGCGATATTGGAAGGCGTCCTCAAACTGATTTAACTTTTCGCAAAGGTCAGCAATTTCCATTAACGTGCGGGCGTGAAGTGCCTCAAAACGGCTAATCCTGCTACGTGCCGTCAACGTGTTCAATTCTTTCAGAATCGCCGAATCTGTTTTAGCCGCCTTAACGTATTCTTCAAGCGTCATTCTCCAAACTCTGAACTCGTCGCCGCGAATAAGCCGCCTTGCCTCCGTCATTGAAAACCCGTTTTCAGTTGCGTACCGAGCATAAAGCGCCGATATGTCCCGCAAAATTTCTTCCAGCGATTGTTCGTAATAAAGCTTAACTTTTTCGTTAAGTTCTCGTGTTGCTGTGGCATTTAAACGTTGCTCACGCTCAATCGCTTTTTGTTTCCAGTAATTTCCAATCATAATTTATTCATTGCAAAATTTATTCCACTCTCAAATATTTTGTTATTGCTTTGAGATTATTTGATTTTCAAAAGGTCGACAAGTTCAGGATTGTCACGAATAAGATTAACTGTGCCGGACGCCAACGCATTAATCAATTTTTCGTCTTGAAAGTCATCCATTCCGCGTTCGTAAAGCATTGCGTGAAAAATTTCGTGCATTAAGACTTTAATTTTGGCGCTTTCGCCGAGTGCGTTATTCAATCGAATATGCGACGTAATAAAGTCAACTTCGCCGCCGCATACTGCATCACCGTCAATTATTGTTTCGTCAGTTTGAGTTACTCGATAATTTACCGTGTCAATCATTACGTTTTCAATCATTTTTACTGCCCCTGCCGATTAAAAAATAGGTATGATACTCGACTTCACAATTTCGTATTCGCCTTGATATTCGTTGACTGCTATCGCCACAATGTGCTTAGTCATACCCGCCGTCATCATCGTTTCTTCTGCGATAAACCAATAATTTGTTCCGCGCACTACTTGCTTGCCAACATAAGCCAAACACTTAAAGCGTGCGCCTACGCGTTCCTTGTCCTCAATCACTGCCAACGAGCTAGCCGCCTTCTGCGGAAGTTTAGTTAAATCTGTGGTTGCGCTGATTTCAATTTCGCCGAAAAGTTTTGACATTTTATTTTCCTCCAATTCCGAGCGGAATAAATTTTGCAATAAATAAAAAAACGGCTTTTCGCCGCCTAATGTTTTTTTCTTAACTCTATCAGTATGCCTTGCAACAAAAAATAATTGCCCGTCGTGATGATTGCCGCTGTTCGTGCGATTCGTGCCGCGTCGTCTGTAAAAAACGTAAGCACGCAAAGAAGTATCGTCGTTATCAGTGCAATCCGGCTTAGAAGCTCCTTAGCCTTCATTTAAATTTTCCTCCCCGTGATTGTGACTATTTAAGTTTGGATAATTCCTTTCATTATCGAGTGTGTTTTCTTCGTCGCGTTCGTTTTGAAGTTCTTCCAATTCTTCAATCGGATCAGCCACAAAAGGTAAAAGGCTAAGCAAAGTTTTACGCGATACAAAGTTGTCAAGTAGATTTACAATTTGAGCTTGCTCTTGCAAATTCGCGGGAATATTTGCTGTAAAAGTCATCGTAATGTCGCGGAAGTCAATTTGCGCTTGATTCTTCAACTTCAAAATATTTGCTATTAATTCAATGCGTCGCTGAAGTCCTTTTTTAAATTCGCGTTCTTTCCGACTTCTAATCTGTTCAAGCCCAATCAATTTATATTTTATCGCAATGCCGCTT
>JAFTEG010000144.1 GCA_017453765.1 Selenomonadaceae bacterium | reverse complement strand
CTTTATGATACCCGGTTTAATCGGCGTCATAAGCGGTTGTTGCGTAGGCTACGTTATGGCGCATATCGTCTTGTAAAAATTTTTTATTCGGCAAAAAAAATTGAGCGGGGATTTTCGTCCCTGCTCTTTTTAGTTTCAAAGTTTTATCGCGGAATTTATCTCATACAAAGTTTTGGTTAAAAATTATTTCGTGACGCGTTCAATGTCGCGCTTGGTACGATTAATGTCACGTTTAGTTTGGTCGTACTTGTCTTTGGATTCTTCAAGCTTTGACTTGTCACCGTTGCTGTTATTTTTATCGCGGTCGGGCGGCGGCAAGGGGTTACCGTTTTCATCCTTCGGCGGCTCGCGGTGATTGGAGTTATTGTCGCCGGAATTTCTGTCGTCGTGACGATTTTTGTCAGTAGAGTCACCGTTATTTTTATCTTTGTCAGGCGGCGGGAGGGGGTTACCGTTTTCATCTTTCGGCGGTTCCGGCGGCTTTTTATCGTTGCGGTTAAAATTACCGTTTTTAATGTCGTCGGCTTTATCCTTCGCATTTTCGTACTTATCCTTAGCGTTGTCGTACTTATCCTTAGCGCGGTCGTACTTGTCTTTAGTTTCTTTAACGTCATTGAGTGACGCGGCGCATGCAGTATCGATATTGGCGGCGGAAATGCCGAAAATAAATGCGCCTGCTACAAGGCAACTCAAAATTTTTTTCAACTTCATACATATAACCTTCTTTTCAAAATTTTAAAATTTAAACTTAATTAAAAACTTCAAACTTAGTAGATATATCCTCTGTTACGGTAAATTTCTCTGCGGCGTTCCTTGCTGTATCGGCTTTCACGGCTGCGGTAGCGGCGCTCGTCACCGTCATTGTAATTTCTGCGCGCGTCGTTGTATCTGTCCCGCGCCTCTTCGTAACGATCTTTGGCACGGTCACGGCGCTGTTTCATTTCTCTAAGTTGCGAACTGCTGTAATTGCCGCTGTTTTTTGCTCTGTCGTAACGTCTTCTTGCCTGTTCATAATTTTCACGCGCCCTGTCCGCTTCCTGCGCTCTGTATCGCATTTCGCTTGAGGACGTTGACGCCGAAACTGTATTTGTCAAAGGCGTATCAATGTCGGCAACGGGTACGCCGAAGATAAACGCGCCTATTGCCAATGCGCCTAAAATTTTTTTCACTGACATTTTAACCACCTCTCTTTAAAAATTATATCGCAAAAAAATTTAAACGTCATTAAAATTTTTTAAAGCCGTTCCCTAACCCCTGTTCCCTCTTCCCTCTTCCCTTTTCCCTCTTTAAAAACTTTTGTGTAATAATTTGTCAAATGCGCGTATTTAAAAATTTTAGGGCAGGGAATTTTTTTGACGCGTCGAAAAAGTAGCAAGCATGAGACAGGTTATAGTTACATTCAGACGCAGTTACAAAATTTTTTTGGCAGTCGCCGCAATTCTGGCGATACAATTAATTTCGGCGGGACAAACGTCTTTGTGCGGCTCAATTTTAATCGGTGCGCTGTTAAGTTTTTTTTATTTCCTGTCAACGGCGGCACGATTGGAAACGGCGGCAAAAATGAATCAGACGCAGGCAAAAAAAATTATGCTTGTCGGCATGATATTACGCCTTTTAATGGTATTCGTCGTGTTGGCGGTTGCCGCGCACATATCGACACAGCTTTTCGTGGCGTCGTCGGTATGTTTTGTTGTATTTTACATAACTGCGCTTGGAGTTTTGGTCTACGATGAGAGGAGGTGATTTTTATGGAGCATATTGGTGTTCGCGAGACTGTTAAGTTTTTGGGGTTGACTTTCAACCTTGAAACGATCTTAATGACGTGGCTGGCAATGGCGATTGTCATAATAATTTCCTGCCTTGCCGTGCGAAGTTTAAAGCTCGTACCAACCGGCTGGCAAAATTTTGTGGAAATGATTGTGGTTTGGTTACACGAACAACTTGAAGCAATGATGGGCAAAAAGCGCGGCATGCAATTCGCGCCGTTCATTGTATCACTGTTTTTATTCCTGCTGACATGTAACCTTTTGGGTTTAATACCGTTTCTTGTATCGCCTACAAACGATTTGAACACGACGCTCGGTCTTGCACTTTTGGTAGTTGCTATGGTTCACTTCTTTGGTGTCTACTTCAAAGGCGGTCATTACATCGCTCACTTTTTTCAACCTGTCGCGCCGTTTGTAATTATCAACATGATTGAGGAAGTGGCAAAACCTATCACGCTGGCTTTTCGTCTATTCGGTAACATTCTCGCGGGCGAAATTTTGATTATCGTGTTGCTTCACCTTACTGAAAATCCGTTTTGGCTTTCACTGCCAAGCGTCGCGTGGCTGGGATTCAGTATCTTTATCAGTTGCGTTCACGCGGTTATCTTCACCATGCTCAGTATGGCGTACCTTAGCAATGCGGTAAAAGAGGAGTAGTTTTTGATTTAGAATTAAGGATTTAGAATTAAAAGCTAAAATCTAAAGGTTAATCTTATGTTTAGAAAAATTTTTTTCATTGCACTTTTGCTCGGCGTGACGATTTTCACTTCGGCAACTACAATGGCGGCTAAAAATCCTGCCGACGATCCTAACCTTGTACTTTTCTACCAACATCAAGGTTTAGAAAATTATTTGTTTGGAAATTCTTTGCGTCTTAGTAAAGAAGACGGGTTGACGGTAATTTCTTTCAAATTCATAAGTTACGACAGCATTCAGCCGGAAAATACGGACTGGAATCGCGTGGAAGAGATGGCGTTTGCCTACGACGAATCAACGCGGAAAGTTTACTTCTTCGACCAAAACGGCAACTTGGATTATCTTGACCCCAACGGTACAATCGCGGAAGGTAGCGGCTATGCGCCCGGCGCGGAAATTGTCTACTACATAAAAACG
>JAFTEG010000143.1 GCA_017453765.1 Selenomonadaceae bacterium | reverse complement strand
TATCTACTTTTGTCACTGCTGGTTTCACGCGAAGGCGGGACAATTTTTTCAGGCTTAGGTGCAGGCGGCGGCTCGTAGCTGTAACTTGACGCAGGCTCCGGCTCCACGTAATTGCCGCCGTTATCGTTACTGTAGCTGTTATCGTAATTTGAATTTTCATTGCCGCCGTAAACTTCCGGCTCGTCCGAATAAACCGGCGGGTCTTCGTGCTTTGATAAAATTAAATCGACGCTTGATCCTGCGTCAACACTTGTATCAGGCGCAGGAATTTGACTAAGCACCGTACCTTCTGCCTCTTCACTGGCGCGGTACGTCACGGAGCCTACGTGCAAGCCGCGTTCCTCAATGCCTGCGCGCGCAGATTCATAACTGCCGCCGTAAACATCGGGGACAGAAATTTTTTCACTTTGCGCAGAATCAGATTGATTTGTATTTGTATGTTCAGACTCGGTGACTTTTTCCGCTACAACTTCGCCGCCCTTAGCTATTGTTAAGTCGACGTTTTGACCGCGATTAATCTTCGTACCCGGCGCGGGGTCGTGCGACAAAACTTTATCGGCAGGCTCGGAATAATCTTCTTTTTGATAAATCGTGCCGACTTTCAAGCCGATTTTATGAAGGCGCTCTGTTGCCGCAGTTTTCGTCAAACCTACAAGGTCCGGCATATCGATAGTTTCGCCGCCCTTGCTCACGTAAATTGTAACCAGTCGATCCTTTTTTACGTTACGTCCGGCGTCGGGGTCTTGCGAAACAACTTCTCCCGCAGGTACATTGGCATCGTACGTTTCGGCAATGTTGACGCGCAGGTTTCCGTCCTCCAAAATCTGCCGCGCCAAAGTCATCTGCTTGCCGGTGACGTTTGGCACCGGTACCAAGTCGCTTTCACCGATTAAATTTCCGTACGCCATAAAACTGCCGGCACTCACGCCGATTAAAAGCAATAAAAAAAATGCTACTGCAAAATATTTGAACGTGGAAGATTTTTTTGCAGGCGGCGGCTCATCTTCGGCTTTATCGGTATTGTCAGGCGTATTGACTTTAATCGTAGTTTTTTTGACAGGCGGCGCAGTTGTTTTTACACGCGGTAAAAATTGCGTGGCGTCGGGGTCATTCGCCCGCGTCAGATTAAGACTTGCCTTGACGTTTATCAGTGCTTGAATCAATTCCATGCCGTCGGGACGCAGTTCGGGATTTTTGCACATTGCACGAAGTACGATAGCCTCAAGCATCGGCGGAATTTCTTCGCGCAGAATATTCGGCGGCACCGGCTCTTCCTCAACGTGTTTCATTGCAATGGTTACAACGTTGTCACCGGTAAACGGCAGGCGATTTGTCAGCATTTCGTACATTACAACGCCAAGTGAGTAAATGTCCGATTTAGGCGTTATCGCGCCGCCTTGCGCCTGCTCCGGCGAAAAGTAACGTACCGAACCTACCACGTTGCCGCTGTAAGTCAAAGTCGATTCGGTAACTGCGCGGGCAATGCCGAAGTCTGCAATTTTCGCGTGACCGTCACTTGTCATTAAAATATTGTGCGGCTTTATGTCGCAGTGAACAATGTTGTTGCTGTGTGCATGACAAAGACCGCTCGCAATGTCGCAAGCAATATTCACGGCGGTTAAAATGTCCAAAGGTCCTTCTTCACGAATTTTATCTTTCAGCGTGTTGCTCGGCACGTACTCCATAACAATGTAATGGTCAATGCCGTCAGTACCTACGTCGTAAATGTTTACAATGTTGGGATGAGAAAGTTTACCTGCCGCCTTAGCTTCACGGTGAAACCTTTCGACAAATTCCACATCGGATCGGTATTCGGCGTGAAGAATTTTTACTGCAACGGGACGATCCAGCAACTTGTCACGCGCGCGGTAAACCTCAGCCATGCCGCCGCTGCCCAACTTTTCTTGAAGTACATATCTGCCGCTTAAAATTCGCTGTTCCATATAATCACTTTCTTTGCGAATATCATTAACGGTCAACCTGCCACACTGACAACAACTGCAGTCACGTTATCATGTCCGCCGTTATCCAGCGCGGCTTGTATCAAATCTTCGGCGGGATTGTCACTTGTCAACAAAATTTTTTCTATGTCAGCGTCTTCAACCATATTTGTCAAGCCGTCCGTGCAGAGCAAAAATATTTCGTCGCCGTCAACTTTAAAACTGCCGGTCTCGACTTCAATATTATCCATTGCGCCGACTGCTTGTGTCAAAATATTTTTCATAGGGTGAACTCTAGCTTGCTCCGGTGTCAATTCGCCGCGTCTAACCAATTCTTCAACGTAGGAATGATCTTTAGTAAGTTGCTCCAACGCGGAATCTTTTTTCAGCCGATAAAGCCTGCTGTCACCTACGTGAGCGAAGTACGCTTGAGAGTTGTAAAGGTGCAAAATCGTCGCGGTAGTTCCCATGCCTTTCAGCGCGGGATTTTTGTAGACTTCATTTAAAATTGCGGCACTGGCTTTTAAAATGGACTTTGCTAAAATTTTTTCGTCAAGCGGCTCGGGTAGCGGCGATAAAAATTTTTTCACCGTGTCAATGAGTAAACCGCTGGCGACTTCACCTGCCGCCGCGCCGCCCATACCGTCCGCCGCAACGAATATGTTTGGGTCGGTAACAAGCAGAGCATCTTCGTTATTTTTGCGCACTTTGCCTACGTTCGTGCATTGGTATATTTTCATTAAAAAACGTCCTTTCGGTGCTAGGTTAGTGAAGAGTAAATAGTAAATAGTGAAGAGTGAAGAGTGAAGAGTGAGTAGTGAGTAGTGAGTAGTAAAAAACTATTTACTATTTACTATTTACTAACTATTCAGCACTTTGTAAATCAAAACCGTGTTGCCGATAGAAATTTTGTCGCCGTTTTTCAGTACGTGGCGATATATTTTTTTCTTATTGACAAATGTACCGTTCAAACTTTCCGCGTCATTCAAAACGTGTCTGTGCCGTTCGTACGAAATATAGGCGTGAACTCTTGAGGCGTTTTCATCTTCCAAAATAAAATCGTTCGTCTCTTTCCTGCCGATATAAATCTGCCTTTCGCCGAGTACCAGCTCCGCCGTCGCCGAATCGGTTATAACTGCCAAATCGTAAGACGTAATTTTAGGCGCGGCAGTTCGCATTGACGCAAGGATTTTCGTTTTGTCGGCTATAATCGTTTTAGCGTTGTTTTCTTCAATATTTTCAAGAAGTGTTTGTGAAAGCACGTCATTTTCCAAATCTATGGTAGTTTCCTCTGCCTGTTCGTTTTCGGCGTATCGCGCAGAAATTTTTATAAGGTCATTGCCTTCAAGCATTTTTTCCAATCTTATGTTAAGCGTGCCGTCCATAAAATAATTTTCGCGAATGACTTTGCGTTCAACCGTTTCGTGCAAAGCTTTAATTATTCGCGCGGCGCTGAGTCGGTGAAAATCTTCTTCGGAAAGGTATATTGTATAGTCATTTGGTACGACACTTACGCCGTTATAACTTCTTGCACGTGCCGCAACTTCGCGTTCCATTGCTTTTATAAGTGCAGGCGGTTCAAGTTCGCCGCGTTTTTGAAACATACTTGCTATTTGACTGCTTATTACATCAGCAAGACTCAAAGGATTTTCGCTCCCTAAAAATTTTTCGTCATTATAGCATAATTGTCAAACAGCGTGTAGCTTGTAGTTTTTAGCCGTTAGCTTGTAACTTGTAACTAGGGCGTGTTGAATAATAGAAAAAATGGTAAAATAGCGTAGAGGTGTAAAAATTGAAACGCTATGAATTAACTGATG
>JAFTEG010000142.1 GCA_017453765.1 Selenomonadaceae bacterium | reverse complement strand
GTTGGCGCAAGCAATATTCCAAAGACAAGGGCAATTACTTCACGCTGTCACCTTATACCAAAAAGGGCGGCTTGGATAGCAAAGGCGTTTTAGACCGCATTATATCTGCTATCGAGACTTACGGCGCAAAGGACGAATACAAAAACGTTCGCACGCTGATTGTTGACGGTTTTAATAACGCTATGCTTGACGAGACCGTTAACTATAAAGAGCGCACGAACACAAACAATGAATTTGAAATGTACAGAACCCTCCGCGACAATGTTTATAAGATTTTAATGTCAGCTAAAAATGTACGGGATAACCTTTTTGTGGTATTCAACGCGCACGTCGCGGTGGCAGACGCTTACTCGGCTAATGACTACGATCATATGTTTAGCCCCGGCAAGGCAGTTGAAAAGTACGTACAGCCGGAAGGTCAATTTCTCTATGTGTTTTACGCTAAGTCAAAACGCGACGAGGACGGCAAAGTACAGCGTTGGTTTGAAACCGTTGCCGACAAGTCCACTGCACGCGCACCCGACGGTTGTTTTGATGAGGCTATTCCCAATGATTTACAGTTTATTATCAATCGCATAGTCGAGTTTGAAGGAGTTGAATAACGTGATTAATTTGGGCGACGACTACGGCAACATTAAAGCCTTGCAAGAGGGCGAGATAGAGCGCCTTCCGGCAGGAGGTTATGTCTGTATCGTACTTTTGGCGCAGGTAAAAAGCACCAAAAACGGCAAGCCGATGTTGGTACTTTCGCTTGATATCGCGGAGGGCAAGTACGCTAAATTTTATGCCCACGTCGATAATTATTCACCGCGCATTTTTAGGACTATTCAAGACAAAGACGGCAAGGTTTCACCGTTTTTCAAGGGATTACTTGATAATTTTGAGAAGTCCAATAGCGATTTAAAAATCACATTTCCGTATTTTGACGAGAATCAGCTCAGAAATAAAAAAATTGGCGTCATTTTTGGCGAAGAAGAATACCTTTCAAACGGCGAGGTTAAAACGTCGATTAAGCCGGTTCGCACGACGACGGTTGAAAATATTCGTAACGGCAAGTTTAAAGTGCCGGAGCTTAAAAAATTAAATCCTGCCGACAAGCCGACTGCAAGCGGCAAAATTGATGAAGATTTTGCGGGCGAAGAAATCCTCGATGAGCAGTTGCCGTTTTAAATAACTTTTAAAGGAGTATCAATTTGATGTAGGTACGGTGTTTCGGACGACGGGCGCCGTACCTATAAACTTATCGGAGGTGAATGGTATGGCTGAAATTTTGCAGGTAAAAGAAAAGTTTGTAATTGATGACGCGGTAAAAGCTGATTGGGCGCTTGAAAAAATTCGCGAGCATAAAAAAATTATTCGCGAATACGAAACACGCCGCGACGCGCTCATTGCCGAGTATCAAAAACGCATTGACAAGGTAACTAAGGACTGCAACGACGATTGCGCAGATGATTTAGCGGCTATCGACAACTTGAAGGCAATGCTCCTCGAATATGCACAAACGGCAATGCCTAAAGGCAAGCAGACGCTGAAATTGGGTTATGGCAATTTATCTTTTCGGAAACAACAGACCAAATTTTATTTTGCCGACGGCGAGGAGCCGTCCGCTAAGTCAGAGCGCTTGGTAGAGTATCTGCGCAAAATTGACCAGCATTTAATTATCCCTCATTACACGGCGGCTTGGGATCGGTTTAAACGCCGCCTTGCCGTTGACGCCGCGAAAAATAATGAGATTGTCGACACGGTAACGGGCGAGGTTATCACCGACATTTACGCCGTCACGCCGCCGGACAAATTTATTGTCGACACAATAGAGTAGGTGAGCGAGTATTATAACTACAAATTTTAGCTATCGTCCTCAAATGGAAGAGTTTTACGAAGATGCAAATATTTTGGCGGCAATATCAAGCGATTTAAACAATTACGAAATTTTTTTTAGAAATGCGCTTGAATCTTTTATTAATCATTGTTTTTTCGGCGATTGCCAAAAATGTTTAATGGCGACTGATGAAGTTTGCAAAAGAAAAATTCAAGCCGTCAAGACACAAAAAGACTACGACGCTTTATTCAAGCAACTTTACGACAATGCTTGTATTACTATGGTTATCTCAAATGAACTGCGTCGATATTGCGGCACCGTCGAACGCCGAATTGAAAGTGCAAAACACAATTACGAAATTTGCCCTTGTTGCGGCAAGGTGATTGATGAAGAGGCTATAAAAAATTGGCAAACCGACCTTAATGAGCGCAAGTCACTTGAAGAATTTTACAGTCAATTTTGCGACATTTGTCACAAACATTTAGGGCAATTAAGAAAATTTGGCGCCAAAAACAATTTTGATCTGCAGAGTTGGCAAGAGGGTTTAAATCAGACGATTGGCTCAGTGGCACGGGTTGAAGATATCGTAGGGAAACCGTCCGAATTAAATCAAATTTTAGAAAAGAAAGAGGTTCAGGCGAAAGAGGAGCAACGTATAGCAGTAGAAATGGCAAAAAATTGGTTGGCCGGAAGGAGCCAAAATTAATGGATAAATACAAGATTGAAAAAGCGGTAAAGCGTATTTGTTATTTGTCGAAATTTAAAAGTTATTTGTCGGAAATGGGAATGCTTGAAAATCAGGAATACTTTTACCGCGAATTTGTCAATGAGGCACGCGAAATTGTAACGGCGGCGGGTGACGATATTGTAGGAACTCCCACGCCTGCAGGTATAAAAGTATATCCTTCAGGAAAGCGCGAATTTGTTTGTACGAAATTGTCATATAGAGACCCAAATGCAACTGCACATACCGATTGACATTGTACCGCAGGGACGACCGCGCTTTTATCGCGGCATAGCGTCCGACCCGCCGAAAAGCAG
>JAFTEG010000141.1 GCA_017453765.1 Selenomonadaceae bacterium | reverse complement strand
CGTCAGTTACGGAATCATTCGGCGTGAACAGAAAAATTTTTGCCTTTGAATGCGACGTTGCAACGCTTATGAAATGTACCGCGAAAAAATTTAGTTTTGCACCTTTGCCGAAATATCCCGCAATAACCCGTGACCTTGCAATTTTGGTAAAGCGTGACGTTGCCGCCGTTGAAGTTGAAAAGTTTATCGCGAAGTCGGCGGGAAAATTTTTCAAGCAAGTTACGCTTTTCGACGTTTACAAAGGTGACAGAATTGCCGCCGATAAAAAGAGTTTGGCATTTAACATAAAATTTCAATCAGATGAACGCACATTGAAAGACGAGGAAGCAGACGCCGCATTTAAAGATATTTTGTCAACACTGGAAAAAACTTTCGCGGCAGAATTAAGAAGTTGAGGTGGTCTGCTTGGAAAAAACACAGAAGTTGGGGGAGCCGCGACGCGTCGAAGTCGAAATTAACGGCGACATTTATCGACTACGCACGGACGATCCGGAAGGGCTTGCAAAAATTGTAGAAATGGTTGATGCGACAATGAGATCCATTTCGCAGAATATGAATACTTTTGCAAGTAACCGAATCGCCGTGCTTGCCGCAATGAAAATCGCCGAAAAATATTTGCAGCTCAAAAAAGACTACGACGAACTTTTGGAACTCCTCGAAGAACACAAGTAGACTTTAACTTTTACTTTTCTTTGGCGCAAAGAAAAGTAACAAAAGAAACAGCCCGCTGAAATCGCGTCCGGCGATTTGCGCGGGCGGGCGCGCGTCCGTGCGCGCCTTATTTTTTTATGTTTTAATGTTACGGTATTCATAGTGAAAGTATTGGAGTTGAAAAATTGGAATTGGAAATTACCGGTCTCGGTACGAACGGCGAAGGCATTGGGCGGCACGACGGCTTGACGGTTTTTGTTGAAGGCGCCTTGCCCGATGAAAAAATTTTCGCTGAAGTGAAAGAGAAGAAAAAAAATTACGCCGTAGCACGATTGGTAAAAATTCTGCGCGAAAGTAGCGACAGGGTTAAGCCTTTTTGTCCGATTTACGAAAAATGCGGCGGCTGTCAACTGCAACATTTAAATTACGCCGCGCAGTTGAAATTTAAACGTCAGCAAATTGTTGACGCGGTTGAACGTATCGGCAAGCTTGACAGAGTTGAAATTTTTGACACGCTGGGCATGGAAAATCCTCTGCGCTATCGAAACAAAATGCAATTTCCCGTAGCGCGGTACAAAGGTGAACTTTTAATCGGCTGTTATGCGCGCGGCAGTCACCAAATTATTGACACAAATTCCTGCCTGATTCAGCGTGACGGCATGGACGAAGTTTTAACCGCCGTGAAAAAAATTTTGCAAAAGTACAACGTCACTGCTTACGACGAAGACACGCACAGGGGAGTTTTGCGGCACGTTATGAGCAGAATCGGCTTTAACGGCGAATTGATGATTGTCCTCGTCACGGCGACGAAAAATTTGCCCGCCGAAAAAAATATCGTCCGTGCTATTTGTCACGAGTTGCCGAACGTTGCAAGCGTCCAACAAAATATTCAGACGTACCACAACAACGTGATATTGGGACGTGAAACAAAAATTCTCTACGGCAAGCCGACGATTAAAGATAAGTTAGGCGGCTTGAGCTTTAACATTTCGGCGCGAAGTTTTTTTCAAGTCAACACGGCGCAGGCGGAAGTTTTGTACAACGTGGCATTGAATTTTGCCGCGCTTACCGGACGTGAAACGGTGATTGATGCTTACTGCGGAATCGGCACGATAACTTTATTTTTGGCGAAATCTGCGCGAAAAGTTTACGGCATTGAAATTGTACCGACGGCGATTGAGGATGCTAAGAAAAATGCGCGTGAAAATAATATTCGCAACGCTGAATTTATTGCAGGCGACGCAGTTAAAATCATTCCGCGCCTTTACCGTGACGGCGTCCGCGCAGATGTTGTAATTGTTGACCCGCCGCGTGCAGGTTGCGACAAAAAAGTTTTGGAAACATTTGCGGCAATGTCACCTTTCAAAATTGTTTACGTCTCATGCAATCCCGCAACTTTGGCGCGAGACCTTGCAATTTTGCGTGAACTCGGCTACAATGCGAAAAAAATTCAGCCGGTCGATATGTTTCCGTTCAGTTCGCACGTCGAATCGGTGACACTTTTAGAAAGTCAATCTTGACAAATTAAACTGCCGAAGATTATAATTTTCAAAAATAAAACTTAGCATATAAAAGAAAAAATCCCGCCTTTTGAGCGGGAGTGTGTCCGGCAAGCGGATCTGTCCCGGATGTAGTGTTGATGACACTTAACCCACCCGAATGAACAGATTCAGGCGGGTTTTACGTCATCTCGACAAGATGTCGATCAGCGTAAGGATGATGTTGCCGACGGTCAACGCTGTGTTGAGCCATTCAAGTTTCGTCATCATATCACCTCCCCTCACGGGAAAGTGACAAATCCGCCTGCCGCTTAGGACACACTGGAAATTATAAGGCTTTATTTTTTTGCCGTCAAGACAAAAGCTACAGGAAAATTTCATACAAACTTCATAAATTTTTTGAAAATTTAGCTTGCAATTTGCGCGATAACTGCTATAATTTGACTATCAAAGTTAATTTTGGTTTGTGAGAGACAAGGGGGAATTTTTTGATGAAGTGCTGTTCAAAAATTGAGAAGATTATCGGTCGTGAAATTATAGACTCTCGCGGTAACCCTACCGTAGAAGTCGACGTACAACTTGGTAACGGCGTAGTCGGACGTGCGGCAGTACCTTCCGGCGCCTCGACAGGCGAAAACGAAGCGCTTGAACTTCGTGACGGCGACAAAGGTCGTTATCTCGGCAAAGGTGTTTTGAAGGCAGTAGAAAACGTCAACAAAGTAATTGCTCCCGCACTTGAAGGCGATTGCGTACTGGATCAACGCGGACTCGATTATAAGATGATCGAACTGGATGGAACTCCCACAAAGAGCAAATTAGGCGCAAACGCGGTACTCGGCGTATCATTGGCGGCGGCGAAAGCGGCGGCACAATATGTCGGATTGCCCCTTTATCGCTATATCGGCGGTTGCAACACGTACAAAATGCCGGTTCCGATGATGAATATCATTAACGGCGGCGCACATTCCGACGCTCCCATTGCCTTCCAAGAATTTATGATTCGTCCCGTAGGCGCTCCCACACTTCGTGAAGCCGTACGCATGGGCGCAGAAGTTTTCCACAACCTCGCAAAAATTCTCAAAGGTCGCGGTCTTTCTACCGCAGTAGGCGATGAAGGTGGATTCGCACCCAAACTCAACGGCATTGAAGACGCTCTGCAAGTTATCGTGCAAGCCATTGAAAAAGCCGGTTATAAGCCCGGAGATGACGTGAAAATTGCTATGGACTGCGCGGCATCCGAATTTGCTTTCCAAGAAGACGGACAATGGTTCTATGACTATCGCAAACTCAAAGACGGCAAAGAAAAGGATCCTAACGGTCAGAGACTCAGCGCCGACGAACAAATTAAATTCCTTGAAAAACTTATCACGGACTTCCCGATTGACTCCATTGAAGACGGCCTCGACGAAAACGATTGGGACAACTGGGTAAAACTTACGCAGACGATTGGCGATCGTTGCCAGCTCGTAGGTGATGACCTGTTCGTTACCAATACCAAATTCCTTGAAAAAGGCATTAAAATGGGCGCTGCAAACTCCATTCTTATCAAAGTCAACCAAATCGGCTCCCTCACCGAAACGCTCGAAGCTATCGAAATGGCGCATCGTCATAACTACACGACTGTAACTTCACACCGCTCCGGCGAAACCGAAGACGCTACAATCGCTGATATCGCCGTAGCAACGAACAGCGGACAAATTAAGACCGGTTCCATGAGTCGTACAGACCGCATGGCGAAGTACAACCAGCTTATCCGCATTGAAGAAGAATTGGGCAAAAACGCAGTTTATCAGCGCGCTCCTCTTCTCAACAAATCTTTCGGACGTTAATAACATAAGCTCGACATGAAATAAATTTTAACCGTAACTTCGGCGTCGTACTAAATCGGTACGGCGCTTTTTTAATTAAGAATTAAGAATGCAGAGGGTAGCTAGTAGGCTAACGGCTAATCCATTTAGTTGAAAGTTTTCTTTTTGTATGATAAACTTTTCATAGAATAAATAAAAATTTTAAAATAAGGAGAAACCAAATGGCAACTGCGGTAGAAACTGTTAAAAATATTATGAACGTCTTGAAAAAATATTCGCAGGACGACTCGGAAATTGGCGTTATTGCACTCAACGATGCAATAAGAACTACTACAACATTTTCAAGCCTTGACAAGGCAAAAAAAGACCTCGTCGCAAGATTGGAAGACACTGAAACTTATCCCGACAGTGATACGCGGCTTAAAGAGGCTACCGGTATGGTACTTGTTCCCCCAGTTACAAACGCACTTACCGACCCCGCCAACCAAGATTTAACCGAAATTAGTGTTAACATTGAAGTCGATCCTAACGCAGACACGGGCGCTATAAGCGGTTCAAATGCCGGCGGCTCAACCGTCAAAAATGCTAATGACATTGTACCGGAAGATGATGTCGATTTATCGACATTGCCGTTGCCTGAACCCGGTTCAACTACGCCGATAACTTACACCGGCGACGACGGCAAAACTTTTACTTTTTACGTTAAATGGCCGGATAGTTTTACAACTCTTGTTCACGGTTACAACCTTTCAAGCATTGAAGAAATGGATTCCGGACTTATGGACAGCAGAAATTACGTTGACCTTGCACAATTTAAT
>JAFTEG010000140.1 GCA_017453765.1 Selenomonadaceae bacterium | reverse complement strand
TTTGTGCAAGCTGGGTACTGCCGCCGGGTATTTTCATAATCCTGCTGATAATTTTAACGCTTTACCTTACAAAACTAAATACGCGCGTATCAGTCTTTGTAGGCATCGGCACGCTGATTTTCTACCTGCTTTGCACGGGATTGGTTGCCGAAAGATTTATGGGACATCTTGAAAAAGCATACTCCCCGCCGGAAAGAATTGAAGAGACCGGAGCCGACGTTATCATATTGTTAGGCGGCGGTGCAATTCGCGACGTGCAGGACGTTGACGGCGTCGGCGTGCTATGCGCAAGTCCCGCAAGCAGGTTATTGACGGCAGTAAGACTTCAAAAAATTTTGGACATACCGATTTTGTTAAGCGGCGGTCAAGTTTATTCCGATTCAGGCGCCGAAGCGTTAATTTCAAGCCGCGTGCTACGGTCACTCAACGTACCGGAAAATAAAATTCTACTCGAAACAAACAGCGTAAACACGACACAAAACGCAATCTTTTCTGCAGAAATTCTGCGCGAAAAACATTTCAAGCGACCGATACTGGTAACATCGGCATTCCATATGAAAAGAGCCGTGCTGAATTTTTCAAAGCAAGGCATTGAAGTCATACCGTATCCCACCGACTTCACCGTTTCACACCATCCACAATTTCGCTATACAAAACTTCGTCCGCAAGCAGAGGCATTACTGTTAAACGTGACGGTAATGCAAGAAGTTTTGCGAACAGCAGTAACAGATATATTTAACATTTAAACCAAAACATAAGCCGTAATATATTTTCCAATTTTTAAAGTGAGGTGTGTTTCAATATGAGCAGTTTAATTGTACTTGAAGGGTCCGACGGTTCCGGCAAGGCGACGCAGACAACAAGGCTTTATGAAAGGTTAAGAAATTTAGGCGTTGACGTTATGCGCGTTAGTTTTCCGAATTACGAATCGGAATCTTCCGCGCTTATCAAAATGTACTTGCGTGGAGACTTCGGCGGTACGGCGGAGGAAGTCAATCCATACGCGGCGGCGACTTTTTATGCCGTAGACAGATTTGCCAGCTTTCAAACGTGGAAAGATTTTTACGCAGGCAACGGCGTCATTCTTGCCGACAGGTACGTAGGCTCAAATATGGCACACCAATCTGCTAAGATTAAGCGTAAAGCCGACCGTGAAAAGTTTTTAAATTGGCTTGATAATTTCGAGTACAAACGCCTGCAACTGCCGCGTCCCGACCTTACGATTTTTTTGGACATGCCGCCGAAAATCGCCGCAATGTTGCGCCGTGAACGAGGCAGAGAGGATATTCACGAATCCGACGCCGCGTATATGCTGAAGTCTTACAATGCGTACAAAGAAATAGCCGAAAAATTTCACTGGCGTGTTATCAACTGCGCGGCGGGGAATTTTGCCAAAAGCGCGATTGACATTCACGAAGAAATTTTCGGCTTGGTTGAGACCATGCTCATTTACAATGTATTTTAGGGAAGAGGGAAGAGGAACTAGGGGTTAGGGGTTAGCTACTCCTCACTCCTCACTACTCACTATTTACTATTAACTAATGACAATCGGCAACTGATATTCATAAGACTCATTGATAAATTTTCATTGACAACGGCAACTTCCGGCGGCACGGTAAGTTTTGCCGCAGTGAAATTCCAAATGCCTTTAATGCCCGCTTGAATCAGCGAATCTGCAACAATTTGGGCGCTGTCCTCCGGCACGGTTATGACGCCGATATCAATAATTTTACGCTTTGCAACGCTGTTAAGGTCCGCGAAATTGTAAACCTTGACATCGTTTATTTTTTTGCCGATTAAATTTTCATCAACGTCAAAAAGCGCCGTGACGGTAAAGCCCAGCCGCTGAAAGTCATCGCCGTAAGCCAGCGCACTGCCCAAACGTCCCGCGCCGAAAATTGCAACGTACCAGCGATATTGCAGACCCAAAACTTTTTCTATGGCACGGCGTAGCCTGTCGAATCGATAGCCCGCGCCTTTAACGCCGAACTGTCCCAACTCCGCAATGTCTTTGCGCACTTGCTCCGGCGAAAATCCTAAGATAGCCGCCAACTCACTTGAAGAAATTATTTTTTCGCCTACGGGAAATATATGTTTACCGCCGTCAGCCTCTTCAATCTTTTTCAAAGTGCTGTAATAGTACGGCATTCTTTCAAGCGTCGCTTTAGAAATTTTTTTCTTCATTTTATTTCAGTGACTCAATTCAGTGATTCAAGTAAAGCTTTGCAACCGCGTTCAATGTCGATAAAAGTTTCCGCGAATCCGTTTTTGTCCCAGGGGATATCTTTTTCTTCGCCGCAGTATGACAGTAGCAATTTAATTTTACCGTCCGAATCGCCGCCGCAAATTGCTTTAACCTGCTCAATGTTGCCTTTGTCCATACAAACAATTTTGTCGAACTTTGCATAATCGTCAGCCGTAATTTGACGCGCGGTATGCTTAGTGTAGGGGATATTTTCTTCGCGCAGTTTCGCGGCAATGCCTTCGTGCAAGTCCCCGCCGTCAGTAGGTTTTGACGCGGCAGAGGCGATTAAAAATTCTTCGTCAAAATTTTTGACAAGATTTTTCATAAAAAATTCCGCCATAGGCGAACGTCCCGTGTTACCGCTGCAGACAAACAAAATTTTTTTCATAACCATCACCAAATTTTAAGCTTGGCAGTAAAAATTTAACTTAGCGTCAAAATTTTAACTTAGCACCAAAATTTTAAGCTGTACCAAATTTTAAGCTTAACGTTTTTTGTTGCGTGAACCGATTTCGTCCTGCATGCCGTCAGAGAAGGTACGCGATCTGCCGCGCTCTTCCTTGACTTTCTTGCCGTAAAACATATTGACCAAATCTTCGTCGGACATTGAAGCCGAGCGACTTGTAGTAGGTTTCTGTTTCGTGTAGTTGAAATTCTTGACGTTTTTAACATCCCTTTTCATAAGCGCGAAACATTCCGGACAATAAGTGCCGAAAGTGATTAGCTTGCCGCAACTGCCGCAGGGATAGCCGAAGTCTTTGTTAAGATTAAGTCCGGCGAAACGTCCCTCATGCGCCATATTCAACAAAGTTTTCGTGGAAAGTTGCGTCGTCCTTGAAACTTCCAAAATTGAAACGCCGGGATTTTCGCGCAGATAATCCAAAACTTCCTCTTCCTTGCTGCTCTTACTGTTTCTGCAACGCCAGCAAAAATCTTCGTCCGCCTGCGGCATAAACGGTGAGCCGCAACCTTTGCACATTTTCATACTTACTTCCATAATTTGCTGATGACCTCCTGTTTCATTGAACTACTTTGAACGAACAATATTTGTCTTGCCGACGCGAAACATACGCTTATCGCGCTGTTCTTGATCAAATTCACGTTGCGCCATTGCGTCCAATCTTTTTAGCGTCGGCATATCCTCTTTGAACCGAATCTGCATTGATTCGGCAACTTTTTTTGTTTCCTGCCTTAGTCGCGTCAGGCAACTTGTACAGTAAGTGCCGGTTTTTATGGGAGTGCCGCAACTTGCACAAGGGTAGGTAAAATTTTCGCCCATAGGCATATCGGCAAAGACACCCTCTCTTGCCATTCGCTGTATCAACTTTTTTGAAATGCCAGTAGCCTCTGAAACGTCCGTCATTGAAACGCCGCGATGCTCCTTGACGTAGTCTTTGACAATTTCTTCAAGTTCATAGAATTTTGATTTACACCCCGAGCAAAGGTCTTCGCGCTCCGACGATAAAAAAACTCTTCCGCACTGAATGCAATTTCTCATTTTCATTTTAGGAATTGTCGCCATAAATTTCACCTCCCCAATTTTTAAAAACCGTATCGAATTTTTAAAACCGTATCGAAACATTACGGCAAATTGATTATAGCATATCGGCAAAGAATTTTTTCATTAAATTTAATTATTTTTTCGGCAGGCTTGCCAAAAATTTTAACGCGTCATTTAATCTGTCAAGCGAAACTTTTTTACCGAGCAGGTACAAAATTTCTATCACGCCGCCCGGCGTCACCTTTTGACCGGAAAGCGCGATTCGCAATGCCCACATTACCGTGCCGGTTTTCAATCCCGTTTCAGCTACGAACGCCATAACTTTTTCGTGCAACGCGTCAACATTCCAATCTGTAACGTCAGACAAAATTTTTACGGCGCCTTGTAAAATCTGCGCGGAATTTTCCGGCGTAACCTTATTTCTTTTGTTAGTGAAAAGTTCGGCGTCAAGCGGCGGCATTGTCTGTAAAAATTTAATCTGCGCGGGAATTTCACTAAGCTTTGCAATACGCGGCTTTAACAGACTGCCGAGATAAACTTTTTTCGACGCAAGAT
>JAFTEG010000139.1 GCA_017453765.1 Selenomonadaceae bacterium | reverse complement strand
CTGCCATTCACTTTTAATTTACCAACATCCCCTAGTGAACCGCTACTTACTACTCACTATTAAAAATAATTTACATTTTAATACCGGCGTGATATAATTCCGAAGATTTATTTTTCGAGAGGAGACTTTCAGGATACAATGAGTAAAAAAATGAAGACGATGGACGGCAATCAGGCGGCGGCGTATATTTCATACGCGTTCACCGAAGTTGCCGCAATCTATCCCATAACGCCGTCATCGCCTATGGCAGAAGACGTTGACGAAATGGCTGCAAAAGGCGCCAAAAATATTTTCGGTCAAAAAGTACGCTTGGTAGAATTGCAATCTGAAGGCGGCGCGGCAGGTACCGTACACGGCTCATTGCAGGCAGGCGCATTGACTACAACTTACACGGCGTCGCAAGGCTTCTTGCTTATGATACCGAACCTTTACAAAATCGCCGGTGAACTTTTGCCCGGCGTCTTTCACGTATCTGCGCGCGCTCTTGCAACGTCAACACTGAACATTTTCGGCGATCATCAAGACGTAATGTCCGCGCGTCAAACCGGTTGCGCCATGCTGGCAGAATCCAGCGTGCAAGAAGTTATGGACTTGTCCGCCGTCGCGCACCTTGCCGCAATTAAAGGACGCATTCCCTTCGTAAATTTCTTTGACGGTTTCCGTACGTCGCACGAAATTCAAAAGATTGAAGTCATTGACTACGCGGACTTGGAAAAAATTGTTGACTACGACGCAATAAATCAATTCCGCCGCAATGCTTTAAATCCCGACCATCCCGTAATTCGCGGCACCGCTACCAATCCCGACGTTTACTTCCAAATGCGTGAGACGACGAATAAAAATTACGACGAACTACCCGACGTTGTTGAAAATATCATGGCGGAAGTTTCAAAAATTACGGGACGCGAACACCATATCTTTGACTACTGCGGCGCGGCTGATGCTGACCGCGTGATTATCGCTATCGGCTCGGTATGTCAAACGGCGCTTGAAGTTGTCGACTACCTCAACAAAAACGGCGAAAAAGTCGGCGTTGTCAACGTCCATTTGTACCGTCCCTTCTCGGTGAAACATTTCCTTAACGCAATTCCCAAAACCGTTAAAAAAATCGCAGTGCTTGACCGTACGAAAGAGGCAGGCGCCATTGGTGAACCGCTGTATCTTGACGTTCGTGCCGCTTACTACGACGCGGAAACTTCTCCCGTAATTGTCGGCGGTCGCTACGGTCTCGGCGGCAAGGATACGACGCCCGATCAACTTTTGGCAGTGTTCGATGAGCTGAAAAAAGATAAACCAATGAACGGCTTTACAATCGGCATTGTTGACGACGTGTCGAATAAATCTTTGGCAAGTGAACACCAAGATATCGACTTGACGCCGGAAGGAACTACCGCCTGCAAATTCTGGGGTCTCGGCTCGGACGGCACCGTCGGCGCGAATAAATCTGCAATTAAAATTATCGGCGATAACACCGATTTGTACGCGCAGGCTTACTTTGCTTACGACTCTAAAAAATCCGGCGGCATTACCATGAGCCATTTGCGTTTTGGTAAATCGCCGATAACTTCGCCGTACCTTGTCACGAAGTCAGATTTTGTTTCATGTTCGCAAAAAAGTTACGTCCACCATTACAACCTTATCGCAGGTCTTAAGCCGCACGGAACTTTCTTGCTTAATACAAATTGGAGCGACGAAAAGCTGGGGCATAAACTTAAGCCTTATATGAAACGCTACATTATTGAAAATAATATCAACGTCTACACCGTCAACGCCGTAAAAATCGCCGGTGATTTAGGTTTAGGCGGACGCTTTAACATGGTTATGCAAGCGGCTTTCTTCAAACTTGCAAACATTATTCCTATTGAAGACGCCGTTAAATATCTTAAAGACGCGGTAGAAAAATCCTACGGCAAGAAAGGTCCGCAAATTGTTGAAATGAACTGCGGCGCGATTGATCAAGGTATCGCCGCGTTGCACAAAGTTGACACAAGCATTTGGGATATTGACGATGAAAGTATGAATCAAAAGCCGCGTCAAATTGACCCGCCCGAATTTATAACCGAAATTCAAAACGTTATGAATCGGCAGGAAGGTGAAGTGTTGCCTGTCAGCAAATTCACCGCGCAGGCAGACGGCACTTTCCCCGTAGGCGGCTCGGCTTATGAAAAACGCGGCACGGCTATCAAAGTTCCGCAATGGGACGAATCAAAATGCATAGGCTGTAACCAATGCTCCTTCGTATGTCCTCACGCCGCTATCAG
>JAFTEG010000015.1 GCA_017453765.1 Selenomonadaceae bacterium | reverse complement strand
TAAATCAAAATTTCCTTGAGCGGCAAATAATTTTAAAGAGCCTATAAAAACCTCCGCTTTATTATCAAAAATGGTATCTTCGCGCTGATTTGCAGATTGATTTTCAGACGTACTGCCGCAACCTGCCATAAGCAACACGCAAGCAAGTATGCAAATGCCAAAAAAACTTTTTTTATTTGAATAAAAATTTTTCATAAACTTTTACGTGCTACCTCCGATATTCCGCCGCCAACTTTTTAAACAGCGGCAGGGAACGCTCAATCGTTTCAGTCTTTATGCAGTACGCCGCGCGAAAATATCCCGCGCAACCGAAGTCAGCACCGGGTACAAGCAATAAGTCATATTTTTTGGCGCGTTCGCAAAAAGCGTAGTCGTCCACTTCCAACGCCTTCGGAAAAAGATAAAATGCCCCCTGCGGCTTGACGCACTCAAAACCTGCGTCGATTAAGCCGTTGTACAAAAGTTTGGCGTTGCGTTCATAAATCGTAATGTCGGACGGCTTACCCGCGCATTTCGCAATTACCAACTGCCAAAGTGAAGGCGCATTGACGTGAGTTAAAACCCTTGCCGCACCGGCTACCGCGCCGTAAATTTTGCCGAAGTCCTCAACTTCATCAGGCACAATCACGTAACCGATACGTTCACCGGGCAGTGAAAAAGACTTGCTGTAAGAGTAGCAGACCAACGTATTTGCATAAAATTTCGGCACGTAGGGAACTTCAACGTTGTAGGCAATTTCGCGGTACGGCTCATCTGAAATTATGAAAATCGCGTGACCGTATTCGTGCGACTTAGCCGTTAAAACTTCCGCCAGCTTTTTAATTGTCTCTTCAGAATACACCGCGCCGGAAGGATTGTTCGGCGAATTTATTATCACCGCCTTAGTTTTCGGCGTCAAAATTTTTTCAAACTCATCAAAATTAATTTGCCAGTCTTTAACCTGCGCGGGAACTACTTTTAATTCTGCGCCAACCGATTCGACAAAAACTTTGTACTCAGGAAAATACGGCGCAAAGGTTATAAATTCGTCACCAACTTCAGTCAGGGCTTTAAAGCAAATTGTAATAGCCGCCGCCGCACCTGCCGTTATGAAAAAGTTTTTGCCTGCAAAGTTCGTACCGAAACGCGCGTTGACACTTTTTGCCAACGTCTCACGTACCGCAGGATTGCCCGGCGCTACGGTGTAGCCGTGAACTTGCGAAGGTTCAAAAGTCTGCAAAATTTCAATCGCCGCGTCACGTACAAAGTCCGGCGTCGGGACATTGGGGTTGCCTAAGCTGAAGTCAAAAATATTTTCTTCGCCTACCTCTGCCGCACGCTTTCTGCCAAATTCAAAAATTGTTCTTATTGTAGATTTTTTTGTACCAAGTTCGTACATTTTAGCCGAAACTATTTTGTCACCTCATATTAGTAAATAGTGAAGAGTGAAGAGTGAAGAGTGAGGAGTACTCATCCCTCCTAACTCCTAACTCCTAACTCTTAATCCACTTAAAAACTGCCGCCACTGCCGCCGTGACCGCCGCCACCACCGCCGCTTGAACCGCCGCCGCCTGAACTGCCTCTGCCTTTACGCCTGCGCGTCGTATTCGTGAAAAGATAGCGGTCTTTCTTCTCAGTAATATCAACCGAATTGCGGTCAAGATATTCACCCGCTTCAAAGGCGGGACGGACATTGCTCATAGAGCCGATTAGCGCGGAGCGGAACATAAAGCCGCAGATAAGCGCAACTACAACGGCTACCATAAGCGCAAACACGTTAAATTCATCTGCCGAATCATAAGCCGCGCCGTTTTTTTCGTAGTACGCCAAACTTTTTTCCACGCCGTCAATGTAGCTTGAACACGCGCCGAAATAATCACCCGCGCTTAACTTGTCAAGAAAACCTGCGGCAAGCGCATTCGTGTCATAAATTCTTTCCTGCATTCTTGAATCGGTAGAAATTTGCCATTTGCGCGAATCCATTACCACTAAAAGCAAAATGCCACCGTTAGCGCCGCCGCTGAAATTTTTATCAAGCAATGAATTAGCCGTAGCCTCAACACTCTGCCCGTGCGTATTTTTCAAAAACTCAATGCCTATTCGCACGTTGTACGTATCTTCAACCGCTTTAATCCTGCGCGAAAGTCGGCTGACTTCCTCCGGTTTCAGAAGGTTCATCGTGTCAATAACCGCGTTTGTAGGTTCCTTTGCAACGGGCGTAGCGTTCGCAGTATGAAGGGCGAATGGTAAATTTAAAATCGCGAATAAATTTAAAACCGTGATTAGCGCCGTCAATGCGAAAATTTTTCTTAACATCGTGCCGCCCTCCTACTCCATAAGCAATTTGAAGATAAAGTAGAGTATCGGCGTCAAAATTACGGTGAGAATCGCGGGGTACAGAAAAGATTTAAAGCTGTCGTACGGCAGGGAGCCTACCACTTTGCCGGTCTGCCCGTTCATCATAAAAGTGTACGGCTTGTCATTGTACCGCGTTGTCAAAATCCATACCGGCACCATTGCATAAAGCACTTTGCCGATATCTTTAATAACTGCTGAGTCTTCCAATTCGCATTCGTCGTAACCTTGCACGCTATTTTCAAGCACGGCAACGGCGCTGTTTTCCATTCGCTTATTTACACGCTCGGTGCAATCTTCCGCCTTCACGTCGTACTTGTCGGCAAGGTAACCTGTCAAGTACGCCGCGCTGAAGTCTACCAGTTCTTTGTAGTCAAACGGCTCAATGCTGTCCATAAATTCATCATTCATCTTTTTACTGCCGTCCGCAGGAATTTTGACAAACTTCATCTTGCCCGCGCGTTGACAGCTGTAGACGCTTTTTTCCGTGACAACTTCGTTTGGCGTATCGTAGACGCGAATTTTAGCCGCTTTAAATTCGGCGTGCGCATCAACTTCAGAATCAAAAAGCCAAAACGGTACGTACATAGGCTGAATTGCCTCGACGCGGTTATTGGCAGTGAAGTTACTCGGCAGGAGCCAACGTCCCTCATAAAACTTTTTCAGCGCGTTCACGGCATCTTGCTTAGTTTTTTTAAACGGTATCACTAAGTCGGGTTTTAATGCGCCGTCAAAACGTTTCGGAATCATCGTCGGGTTGCCGCAGTAAACGCACTCGGTAGCCATTGTGTTTTCGTCGCAAACAATTTCCGCGCCGCAACTTGAGCAGGTAAACGCCTTAAGCGCCGCCGCCTCTTCCTCTGTCCACTTGTCGCCTGCATTTTCAGTGTCCCATTTCGCCTCG
>JAFTEG010000138.1 GCA_017453765.1 Selenomonadaceae bacterium | reverse complement strand
GAGATGTTTTAAATGAGTAAAATTTTAGTCACGTACTTTTCTGCAAGCGGCGTCACGGCGAAAGTTGCCGACAGCTTGGCAGATGCATTGAAGGCGGATATTTTTGAGATTAAGCCGAAAATTCCGTACCACCGCGCAGATTTGGATTGGAATAATAAAAATTCGCGCAGTACCGTTGAAATGAACGATATCAACGCGCGTCCCGAAATTGCCGCGACTGCCGACATTGCAAGCTACGATATAATTTTTGTAGGCTTTCCAATTTGGTGGTACACCGCGCCGCGAATCATCAACACATTTTTTGAAAGCGCAGATTTTTCCGGCAAGAAAGTTTATCTATTCGCAACGTCCGGCGGCAGTGGTCTAGGCAACACAGTAAGCACGCTGAAAAAAACTTGTCCCGCCATTGTCGAAGGAAAAATGTTAAATCGCGGCTCCGTCAATGAAATGCAAAACTGGATTTCAAGCTTGTCACTCTAAGCTTATCACTCTAAGCTTATCACTCTAAAAATTTCGTGCCGATAATATTTATAAGTCCCGATAATATTTATAATTTTGTCCCTGTAATTTTCACCAACGAAAAATTGTAATTATGATACGAGAGGAGAGAGGCGGCTACTTATTATCAAAAATATAATTATTTTTACGGAAGTTATATTTTTGAAGTAGTTGTGTCGTGATTATTATGAAAATATTTCCGATTATAATTTGTGCGGCGGCGTTGCTTTTTGCAGGCTGTGGCGGCGAAGACGCTGAAAATCAAGCAGCGGAGGAAATTCCGACAAGAGTCAAGGCAATTCAAGTTTTGACTACTAACGCGCCGCTGACTTTGTCGTACAGCGGTCAAGTTGTCGACCGTGACGAAATGCAAGTACAATCAAAAGTCACCGGTACAGTTGTAGAAAAGTACGTTACCGGCGGTCAAGACGTTGTGGCAGGGCAAGTACTCTTCAAGATAGACGATCGCCAATATCGCGCGGCGGTACTGCAAGCGGAGGCAAATTTGGCTAAGTCAAAGACAGCTTTGGCTAAAGAACGTGTAGACCTTCAACGTGACGAAGAACTTTGGAAGGAACATGCAATATCCGAACAGACGCTTACCAATCAACGCGCTACAGTCCAATCACAAGAATCAGAAGTCGCCGCCAATGAAGCCTTGTTGCAAAAGGCTAAGGACGATTTGGCTGACACCATTGTTTACGCGCCTATGAGCGGCAGGCTCGGCATTGATGACGTACCGGTAGGAACTTTGTCAAACGCAGGAAGTACGGCGCTTGCCACAATCGGCATAGTTGATCCCGTGTATGTACAATTCGCCGTTTCCGAACAGGAATATTTGAGACTTGCACGCGGCGGACAAACTTCCGGCGAAGGCGCGGGAGAAAATTTTAAAATTGCGTTGAAGTTGGCCGACGGTTCAAGCTATCCTTACTTAGGACAGTTTGCAGAATATGACAGGACGCTGGGCAATGAAACCGGCACGCTGACAATTCGTACCATTTTTAAAAATCCCGACGGCTTGCTTGTACCCGGCATGTATGCGCGCGTAGAAATTGACGGCTTAAAGCTTAACAATGCCATGCTGGTGCCTGAACGCGCTCTTCAACAACTCTTAGGTGAAACTTTGGTTCTTGTCGCGCAAAGTGACAATAAGTCCGCCGTAAAAAAAGTGACGCTCGGCGAAAAAATCGGTTCATACTACATAATAAAAAGCGGCTTGAATCCGAGTGATATGGTTATTGTCGAGGGATTGACAATGTTGCGTGAGGGTATGCCGTTGGAAGTGACAAAAGTCACCGCGCAAGAAATGGGATTTTCATTCACGCCCAGCAACCAAATTTTTAACGTCGAAAAGAACGCTAATTGAGGTGGTCGGAATATGGCAAAGTTTTTTATTCACAGACCGGTTTTCGCCATCGTCATTGCGATTATAATCAGCCTTATCGGCATAATTGCGGGACTTAATACGCCGATCGCGCAGTACCCAAATATTTCGCCGCCTACAATTAATGTCAGCGCCTTTTACACCGGCGCTAATGCCAGCGTAGTCAATCAAGCCGTCGCGCAG